>CP127384.1:900000-1040000 GCA_030285985.1 Aquidulcibacter paucihalophilus | reverse complement strand
TGGTTCTTTTTAAAGAAGAACCTCTGTCTGCGAACCCGTCCCGAAGGGCGGCGGAGGCGGCTGTCTAAAGAGAGCCAATCTCCGTGTCAACCGGGCTTTTCAGCCATTTTGCGGAGATTGAAATCCGGAGACTTCAGGCCGCAAAAAACCGTCTGGAAAGCCCGAGAGGCTTGCCTCTGTTTCGTTACCGACGATTCGTTTGGAGCGCGGAACCTAACCGAACACCCTTAGGGAAGCAACCCGCTTTCGCGACTTTCTTCCCGAGGGACCCTGGAGGCTTTCGTCTCCGTGGCCCCGGCGGCCGGCCCGTTTCCGAGCGAGGCGGCGATATACGCAGCGACCGATTTGTCCGCAACCGGAATCCGACAGATTCACGAACTTTCTCGCGGATTCACGATCGCCGAAGCGTGGCCTTAAGGCGGCGGCCCTAGCCCGCTATATATGTACGCAGGGATTCCGCTTCCTGGGTGGCTTCCGCGATCTGGCATTTGACGACGTCGCCGATGGAGATGACTCCGGCCAGACGACCGTCCCGCAGTACAGGCAGGTGCCGGATCCGGCGGTCCGTCATCCGGCCCATCAGAATCGCCACCGTCTCTCCGGGCGCGGCGAAGATCACCTCGGCCGTCATATAGTGTGACACCGGGCGGGCCAGGGCGGGCTGGCCGTCACGCGCCACAGCCTTGACCACATCCCGTTCGGACAGAACCCCGACCACCTTGTCCTTGTTACAGACCATCAGGGCCCCGACCCTGAGCCGGTCCAGTTCCCGGCAGGCTTCACCGAGCGGCATGTCCGGCCCGATCGCGTAGACCGCGTCGCCCTTGTCCTTGAGAATTTCGGCGACCAGCATCGCGGCTCCTCCCTCTCTATATAGAGCGTGGCCGCGGACGGCCCGCTTCAGACGTCAGCGTCGCCCAGATCGGGCGAGGAAGCAAATGGCGCGCGCGGCGAGCCAAACGCCTTCGCCCATGGCCCGATCAGCAGGGCACCGCACACGAATCCGAACGCATGAGCTTCCCACGCGATCCGGGCCCCCTCCATGCCCGGGGCGAGTCCGGCCAGGCCGACGGCGACGTTCACGGCCATGATGACGGCCGCGGGCGTCAGGAAGCGACGGTCCCCCAGCGACCTCAGCCGGTGATCGCGCCGGCCCAGCAGACGCAGGGCCCCGCCCATCAGACCGAAGACCGCACCCGACGCCCCGACCAGGGAATCATAGCTGTCCGGATGGATCAGGCCGTACCCCCCGGTCGCGACCAGTCCGCACGCGACATAGAAGAGAAGGAAGGCGGCCGCGCCCCTCGCCCCTCCCGCCAGGCGCGCCACGGGCGGACCGAAGGCCAGGGCCCCAGTGGCGTTCATGGCCACATGGGCCCAGCCGTCATGCAGGAACATCGAGGTCAGCAGTCCCGGCCACCACGCCCCGGTCCACAGGGACGAAGGCCGGAACGCAAGGGACAACCCCCTGTCCGACAGCCGCTCCTGAATCAGGTACAGGGCCGGCATCGACCCTGCGACCAGCACAGCCACGGCCGGCGCATTCAGAATCCGTTCGGCGGGCGGCTGGGTCAGGTCGGGCTCCACTGGATCACGTGGTCACCCTGTCGGGCGCCAAACGACAACATGGCAAGCGCTTCTTAATAACCATGACCCAGATTGGCACGCAGGGTCCTTGCCGGCCCGTAAACCATGTTTGCGTGGAGTCGCCTGCCATGACCGACCGGACCCGGACCCTGACTGCCCTCGCTGTTGCCGCCGTCGCGACGCTGGCTGTGCCCGCTGCGGCCGCCGCGCAGTCCGCGGGATCCTCCGGCATGGGCGCCTATTCGGCCGGCTATGGCGGGGCACGCTATACAACGGCACGGCCGCAGACCGGTTCGACCCGGGACGCCAACGGCAACCGGCTGATCGTGGATGGAATCATCCAGGCCGGCGCGAGCGCCTATTCCAGCGCCTCCGGCGGGGTCTCCTCCAGCTTTTCCGGCGCAGGCGGGAACGGCGGCACGGCCATCGGCGGCTCCACCGCCATCGGCAACAGCCTGAACGTCGTGGTCCAGGGCAATCACAACACGGTCATCGTCAACTCGACCCAGGTCAACAACGGCGCCGTCACCGCCGGAACGACACTGAACGGCACGCTGAGGCTTCCATGATCGTTGGCTCCATCTCACGGCACCTGAGGACGGCCGGTATCGCCTGTGCGACCGCCGCGCTGCTGAGCGGCTGTATCTCGGCCTCGGCCGGTCCGCAGGGCCTCTACGCCACGCCCATCGGCAATGCGCCGGTCACGGCCAATCCGACCCCCTACTCGGCCGCCCTCTACTGCATGGCCGACTACGCCCGTCGCTATAACCTGCCCTCCCCGCGCATGGCTGTGGGCCGGATCTCCGACTACACCGGCACCGTCTCGGCCGATGGCGGCCGCCAGATCACGGGTGGGGCCTCGCTGATGGCCATGACCGCCCTGGCCAAGTCGGGCGCGCGAATGGTCGAGCGCTATGACACCTCGGTCTCCGAGATGGAGCTGCGCTACGCCAACAACCGCCTGATCGGTGACGATGGTCCCGCGGGCGCCGACGACGTCCAGTACCGGCGCATCATTGCGGGCTCGGTGCCCGGCACGGATTTCTACATCATCGGCGGCATCACCGAGGTGAACTACAATATCCGCTCGGGCGGCTTCGACATGGCTGCCGGCCAGGCGACCAGTCAGACGCCGCTGTCGACGGCGTTCGCGGGCAAGGCCTATGTGATGAACATCGGCATCGACCTGCGGCTGATCCAGACCACCACGCTGGAGGTGGTTGATGTGGTCTCCTACCAGAAGCAGATCATCGGCCGGGAGATCTCGGCCGGGGTGTTCGACTTCCTCGACGGCAATGTCTTCGACATCTCGGCCGGCGAAGGCGGGCTCGAGCCGGTCCAGCTGGCGGTGCGCGCCCTGATCGAACGCGCGACGGTCGAGTTCATGGCCAACCTCTACGGCGCGCCCGGCCCGGAAGTCTGCCTCAACGCCGGTCCCGACCCCCTGGGCGGCACGGTCGGCCCGACCGGAGGCTTCTATGCCGCTTACCCCAACACGGACACGAACAATGGCGAAACCCGCGCGGATCCGTCTCGCTGGCACGATCGCCGCGACGGTGCTGTGCGCCGCAGCCGCTACTGAGGCCGCGGCCCAGGACGGCACGATCGTCCTGAACCAGCAACTGCAACTGGGCGACGTCTTCGCCGGCCAGACGCTGAACGTCGTCGATTCGCAGGACCAGGTGACGGTCGGGACCTCGGCCCAGGGCAACAGCGCCTCGGGCGCGGTCTACAACGGCTCGATCACCGTCCAGTCCGACCAGACCATGCAGGGCGACGCGGTCGCGACCACCGACATCACCCTCGGCGGCGACACCTATGGTGTGGTCAACGCCACGACCCAGGCCGGCGGCAACTATCTGGCGGTCAGCGCCTATGACGCCAGCCTGACGCTGGACGCAGCCCAGACGACCGACAACGGCCTGATCAGCGCCACCACCGAAGTCGGCGACAGCAACGCCCGTCTGCATGCCGGTGCCGCGGTCGGCGCCTCGGCCATCTCCAACACCGTGGCCGTCTATGGCCAGACCTCGGTGGTCAGCGGGACGATCGACCAGGCCTCATCCGCCATCGTCCGGTCGTTCGGCCGGATCGAGAGCCAGTACATCCCGGCCGAGGCCAGCGTGAGCAGCCAGGCCATCGCCAACGCCATCGCGGTCAACAGCGACAACACCTCGGGCCAGGACCTGAGCATCGCGCAGCGGTCCTTCGGCAGCTTCATCGAGGCCGAGGCCAGCGCCAACTCCGGCAATGCCTGGGACCTCGCCGCCCGCGCCCGCGCCACCGCCAACCAGGCCGTGCTCTATAATGAGGGCGGCTCGGTCGTGAACGCCTCGGACCAGCGAAACTCCAGCTTCGTCCGCGCCTCCGCCCTGACCACCGCCTATGACTACGGCCGCGCCGAAGCCTATGCCCGCGGCGCGGCGAACGAGCTCTCGGTCGGCAATAACGACATCTACGTCGAGATCGACAACACCCAGTTCAATACGGGCGGCGTGGACGTGACCTCCACCTTCTCGGGCACGAACGGCTATGACATCTCGGTCGGGGCCGACGCCGTCGGCAACAGCGTGACCGGCTACGCCTGCTCCGAATGCGAGGGCCGACTGGAAGCCAGCAACACCCAGACGAACACCGGCGATGTCTCGGCTGTCGCCAATACAACCGTCGCGGGTTCCAATCGTTCGGTGATCACCGGCGCAAACGCCGTCGGAAACTCGGCCAGCTTCTACGTCTCGCGGCCTGGAAATTAACATTCGGTAACTTGAGACTTACCCCTTCGTCCCCGAAGAGTTGCGCGGGGCGTCGGCGGTAGGTCTACCGCGGTCCTTCCCAATTGACCGGCGCGGCCCCGATGCGGGAGCTCTCGTGCCCTTCGGAAAGAGACCGATAATGCGTTCCGCTCGCCTGTTTCTGCTTGCCGCGGCTTCCGTCGCCGTCCTGACCGCCGCCGCGCCGGCGCTCGCGCAGGTCCAGCCTTCCGATCCATGGGCCCAGGCGACCAGCGACATTCCGGTCGACACCAATGTCCGCTTCGGCGTCCTGCCCAACGGCATGCAGTACGCCGTCATGCGCAATGCCACGCCGCCCGGACAGGCCTCCCTGCGCCTGCGCATCGACGCCGGCTCGCTGATGGAGAATGAAGACCAGCTGGGTCTCGCCCACTTCATGGAGCACATGGCCTTCAACGGGACGACCAACATCCCCGAGAATGAACTGCTGCGCATCCTCGAGCGTCTGGGCCTGGCCTTCGGGGCCGACACCAATGCCGCGACCGGCTTTGACCAGACCTTCTACCAGCTGGAACTGCCGCGCACGAACGACGAGACCGTCGATGCCGCCCTGCGGATCATGCGCGAGCAGGTGTCCGAAGCGCTGATGGACCCCGCCGCCGTGGACGCCGAACGCGGCGTGATCGAGGGCGAGGAGCGGACCCGCAACACCCCCGGCCTTCGCTCCGCCAAGGCGCAGCTGGCCCTGCTGGCACCCGGCCAGCGCCTGTCCAACCGCTTCCCGATCGGCGATCTGAACATCATCCGGACCGCGCCGCGCGACCGGTTCGTGGAATTCTACAACGCCTACTACCGTCCGAACCGGGCCACCTTCATCGCCGTCGGCGACTTCGATGTCGATGTCATGGAAGCCAAGATCCGCGCGGCCTTCGAAAGCTGGCAGCCGAAGGCCGCCGAGGGTCCGGAGCCGGACCTGGGCACGGTCCAGCCGCGCGGACCCCAGACCAGCATTCTGGTCGAGCCCGGCATCCAGTCGTCGATCCAGCTGAACTGGGTTCGCGATCCCGACCTGGACCCCGACACCGTGGCGGAGCGCCGCTCGAACCTGATCCGCAACCTCGGCCTGGCGGTGCTCAACCGTCGCCTCGGGGAGATCTCGCGTCAGGAGAACGCGCCGTTTATCAACGCCGGCGCGTCCAGCTCGACCGTGGTCGACAGCCTGGAAATCGGCGGCATCAACGCCACCTTCAATCCGGGCGGCTGGCAGCGCGCGCTTGAGACGATCGAACAGGAACAGCGTCGGCTGGTTCAGTTCGGCGTATCGGACGCCGAGTTGCAGCGTGAGATCACCGACACCCGCACGGCACTGGAAAACGCCGCCGCCGCCGCCGCGACCCGCACCACGCCGGGCCTGGTCAACGGTCTGCTGAACGCCGCGAACAGCGAGTCGGTCTTCACCGCCCCGGCGACCAACCTCGCGCTCTTCAACCAGGCCGTCGAGGGTCTGACGGCGGCGCAGGTCAACGGCGTCCTGCCGCCCGTCTTTGAAGGACAGGGCCCGGTGATCCTGGTCATCACCCCGGTCGAAATCGAAGGTGGCGCAGACGCCGTCACCGCAGCCCTCGCGGCCTCGCGCCAGGCGCCCGTCGCGGCCCCCGCCGCCCAGGCCCAGCTGGACTGGCCCTACTCGAACTTCGGCGCTCCGACCGCGCCGACCGACCGGACCGAACTGGCCGCTGTCGGAGCCACGGTCGTCACCTTCCCGAACGGCGTCCGCCTGACGGTGAAGCCGACCACCTTCCGCGACGAGCAAATCCTCATCAGCGTCCGGACCGGTATCGGCGAGCTGTCCCTGCCGACCGACCGCTCCACGCCGCTGGCCTTCGCCGGCTTCGTGTTCCAGGCGGGCGGCCTCGGCCAGCTGACGGCCGATGAACTCAACCGCGTCCTCAGCGGCCGCATCTACAGCGTTGGCTTCAGCGCTGACAGCGATGCCTGGCAGCTGTCGGGTGCCACCCGCCCGCAGGATCTGAACCTGCAGATGCAGGTGCTGACCGCCTATCTGACGGATCCGGGCCTGCGCCCTGCGCCGTTCCAGCAGATCCAGGCACTGTTCCCGCAGATCATCGCCCAGCAGATGGCCACCCCGGGCGGGGCCTTCGCCATGCAGTCCGGCGAGCTTCTCGCCAGCGGCGACCGGCGCGAATCGCTTCCCACGGCCGCGGAGGTGAGCTCCTGGACGATCGAGGAACTGCGCAGCGGTGTCACCGCCGGCCTGGCCTCCGGTCCGATCGATGTGACGGTGGTCGGTGACGTGACGGTGGAAGACGCCATCGCCGCTGTCTCCACGACGTTCGGAGCCCTGCCCGCCCGTGGACCCGCGCCCCAACCGGCGCCGGGTGCCACCGAGCGGCGCTTCCCGGCCGGCACCGCCGAGCCGGTCGTGCTGAAGCACACCGGTCCCGGTGAACAGGGCCTGGCCTACATCGCCTGGCCGACCACCGACTCCGTCGCGGACCGCACGGAAGCCCGGACCATCCAGATCCTCGGCGAGGTCATGAGCCTGCGCGCCACCGAGGAGATCCGCGAACGTCTGGCCATCGCCTATTCGCCGGGCGTCGGTGCCAGCACGTCCGACACCTTCGCCGGCTACGGCTCAATCTTCGTCCAGGCACTGACCCGACCGGAGTCCTTCACGGCCTTCTACGACGCTGTGAACGCCATCACGGCCTCGCTCAGGGATACGCCGATCACGGAAGACGAACTGAACCGTGCCCGCCTGCCCGAGGTGGAGCGGCTGAAACGCACCCAGGCCGGAAACGAATACTGGCTGGGACAACTGTCCGGCGTGGCCGCCAATCCGGCTGACGTCGATCAGATCCTGACCCACATCTCCGATCTGGAGGCCATCACCGTGGCCGACATCCAGCGCGCGGCGCGTCAGTATCTGCGGGCCGAAACGGCCTGGCGCGGCGTGTCGGTTTCCGACAACCCCGCCGCCCCCCCGGCAGCGGCACAGTAGGCCGAAGCCAGCAGACGAAAAAATGGCCCCGGCTCGCAAGAGCCGGGGCCAGTTTGCTTCTCAGGATCGTCGACGAAGCCGACGCTCACACTGTGGGCCGCCGCGACTGACGCGCGGCTGAACGCCGGTGTTCACTCCCGCGTCAGAATACCCGGCCGCCGACGCCGCCATCCAGGGTGATCGTGGCCCCCTGCACGGCATAGCCGGCCTGTTCGACCACTTCCTCGCGGTATTCGGTGTAGGTCTCCTCGCGAACCCACGTCAGGATCTTCACGCCCGCGCCGTAGCGGCGCAGCAGCGAACGCTCGTTGCACTCACGTTCGGCCCGCTGGGCCTTGCACTCGATCTGGCCGCCGCGGCCGTGCCACAGGGCCTCGCCCTTGCGGCAGTCCATGGTTTCGCCATGTCCGAAGTCGGCGTCGCCCGTATATTCCGCCCAGGTGATCTGCAGCCAGGTGCCGGCGAGGCAGCGGTACAGCTCCCCCTCATAGTCCCCGTCCACGTCCCGGTCGGGACGCACCTGCGATGCCGGATGGGGCACATTACGGTCGTCGATGCAGAAGGCGCGGATCACGACCCGCTTCTCCCACCGTCGCCGCGCCTCATAGGGCACGCGGATGACCTGCCGGACGCGCGCGCCCT
Organism: Aquidulcibacter paucihalophilus; assembly: GCA_030285985.1. Lineage (NCBI taxonomy): Bacteria > Pseudomonadati > Pseudomonadota > Alphaproteobacteria > Caulobacterales > Caulobacteraceae > Aquidulcibacter > Aquidulcibacter paucihalophilus. Next base: position 1,032,017 of record CP127384.1, on the reverse strand, counting down.
CGACCATCAGGCCGTTGATCGTGGTCGGATAGGGCTGGTCCACCGTCACATAGGCCGAACCGCCGCCGCCGACATAGACGCTGCCGCCTGCACGGGCGTTCAGACCCGCCCGCGAGGCGGCGCTGGAGTTCGCATTGGCGTTGGCGTTCACATTGACGTTGACGTTCAGATTGCCGCCGCCGCCGCAGCAGGGAGGCGGGGGCGGATTCTCGCAGCAGGCCGGGGGCGGCGGGGGTGGCGGAGGCGGCGGCGGCGGGGGTTCGCAGCACGGCGGGGGCGGCGGCGGGCACACCGGGCCGCACTGGGCCGCCGCCTTGTCGGCGAACAGCGTCAGGGCGCAGAAGCCCGCCAGCGCCGGCAGCCATGTCATGATCCGCACCCGCATGGGCCGACCTCCAGTTAAGTCAGTGCGAGCCGCGTCGGGCGCAGCGCGCTTCAGCGTCCATCTGAACCGCAAAAGCCTTTCATTTCCGTTGCCCTTTGCCCCGACCCGCCACAGGCGCGCTGCTTGCTTCGCAGCGGTCAGAGGCGAGAACGATGTTTCATCCTGACACGCAGTTCCTGATCGACCACTGGACGGGTTTGGCCCGCCGCGGAGGCGTTCGCGCGGGGATTCCCGACCGCGCCGCGCTGGAGCCGGACGCCCTCGGGCTGCGCCTGCCGCGCGCCTTTATCGCCGAACGTACCGGTGAAGATGCCGTCATCCGCCTCGCGGGCAGCTGGATCGAGGGTTTTCACAGCGAATCTCTCAAGGACAGCGACCTTCTGTCCGTCTGGCGCACCGCCTCGCGCCCCCTGGTCGCGGGGGCCATGACCCAGACCGTGCGCGAGGCCCGGCCCGTCGTGATCGCCGCCCTCGCCGGTTTCCTGTCGGCCCAGATCGAGATCGCCCTTGTCCCACTTCGGGGCCCCTCGGGCGCGGTTGACCGGATTCTGGGGCTCTACGCGCCGATCGCCAGCCTGAGCTTCGCCCCAGACGAGCCCCGCCTGCTCACCGCCCGGGTCTCGATCGGCGTGGGCGAGGCCGCCCGCCCTGCCCTCTCGCTCGCCGCCGTCGGCGGCCGCAGGATCGCCTGACCGTTCCGGCTCAGGCCTTCAGGTCGCGCGCGTACCGCTTCCAGTTCTGCACATAGTGGGCGGCCGAGGCCTTCAGCGCCTCGATCTGGCCCGGCTCCAGCTCCCGCACCACCTTGCCCGGCTGGCCCATGACCAGCGATCCGTCGGGGATGACCTTGCCCTCGGTGATCAGGGTGTTGGCCCCGATCAGGCAGTTCTTCCCGATCTTCGCCCGGCCCAGCACCACCGCGCCGATACCGATCAGGGTGTTGTCGCCGATCTCGCAGCTGTGAAGCATCACCATATGGCCGACGGTCACCCCGTCGCCGATCGTCAGCGGCTCGCCTGGATCGGAATGCAGCACACTGCCGTCCTGGATATTGGTGTCGCGACCAATGGTGATGGGGTCATTGTCGCCGCGCAGAACAGCCCCGAACCAGACGCTGGCGCCCGGTTTGAGAATCACGTCTCCTACGAGGGTTGCGTTCGGTGCCACCCAGTATTCGCCCTCAGGCGGAAGCTGTGGTTTCTTGTCGCCAAGACCGTAAACATTCATCCGAACACCGCCATTTCTCAATAAATCGAGGGCTTTAAGCTCTCGTAAACCACGTTAGGCTACATCATGTAGATGCGATTCGAGGCCGCCATTTCGGCCCCGGATTGGAAGCCGGATCAAGCCCGGTCCGGTCAGACTTCGGGGATTGTGCGTGGTGCGCTCGGTTCGGCGGATGATTCCGCTGGAAGTTGATCCTTCTTCCGACCCGGGCGGATGCGTCGCGTCCCCTTCTCTCCTCCCCACCTTCGTTCGAGGCGATGCTTTTCCGGCATCGCCTTTTTTCATGCCCCGCGACGGCGCGTTTTCCGCGTCGTCGTCTTCCATGCCCTGGAGGCGTCCATGACCAAGCGTGCGGCCATCAAGCGTCAGACCCGCGAGACATCCCGTGAACACGGTGTGCTCGATTCCCGTCAGTTCATGGAGGACTCCAAGGTACGCCGGCTCCCAACCCACGCCGGCTGGTCGCCCTATCCATCCAATGACGATCGCGACCAGGCCTATCTGAAAACGCTGAAGCCCAAGTCGGACGGCCAGGCCGAGCTGATGACGGCCATCGACCACCACAACCTCGTCCTGGCCCTCGGGCCGGCAGGCACGGGCAAGACCTATCTGGCCGTGGCCAAGGCGGTCGAGGCGCTCGAGGCCGGCAAGGTCGGCCGCATCGTCCTCAGCCGCCCCGCCGTCGAGGCCGGCGAATCGATCGGCTTCCTCCCCGGCGACATGGAGGACAAGCTCGCCCCCTATCTGCGTCCGCTCTACGACGCCCTTTCCGACCGGCTCAGCATGAAGCGGGTGAAGGCCTTGATGGCCGAGGGCCTGATCGAGATCGCGCCCATCGGCTACATGCGCGGCCGCACCCTGAACAACGCCTTCATCGTCGTCGATGAGGCCCAGAACTGCACCTATGTGCAGCTGAAGATGCTGCTGACCCGCCTGGGCTGGCATTCGACCATGGTGGTCACGGGCGATCCCCAGCAGTCCGACCTGCTGCCGGGCATCTCAGGCCTCATGGATGTCGCCCAGCGACTGGAGCCCGTGCCGGACATCGCCGTGGTGCGGCTCGCCGAACAGGACATCGTCCGGCACCCGCTCGTGGCTTCGATGATCGGCGTCCTTTGACGCCAGGCGACGTCTGACAGATCAGGCCGTCGCCGGATTCACGGCGGCGGCCTTTTCCATGGCCTCGGCCGATGGCGGCTTCGGCCGTGCCCCCATCCGGTCGATCAGGGCGAAGACAAACGGATTCAGCGAGATCGACAGCAGGGCCGCCGCAAGGATCAGGTCGTGCGTCTCCTGCCGCATGCCGCCCAGCTGGACGCTGACCGCCGCCAGAATGAATGAAAACTCGCCGATCTGGGCCAGGGCCGCGGCGACCGTCAGACTGGTCGCCCTGTCCAGCTTGAAGGCCGTGGTGATGGCCAGCGCCGCCAGCGACTTGCCGACAATGACGATACCCAGCAGGCCCAGCACGGCCAGCGGCTCACGCACCAGTATGGTCGGGTCAAACAGCATGCCGACCGAGACGAAGAACAGCACCGCAAAGGCGTCCCTGAGCGGCAGCGACCGTTCGGCCGCATTGTGGCCCAGCGGCGAACTGTTCAACACGAGGCCCGCGAGGAAGGCACCGAGGGCGAACGAGTGGAACAGCCAGTAGGCGATCCAGGCGATGCCGAGGGCGATGGCCAGCACCCCGAGGGTGAACAGCTCCCGCGACCGCGTATGAGCGATCCGGATCAGGAGCCAGGGCAGCAGACGGGCTCCGACCACCAGCATCACCCCGACAAAGCCGGCGACCTTGAACAGCGTCCAGCCGATGGACTGCGCCAGTTCGGCGCCATTCAGCGCTTCACCGGGCTGAATGATCAGGAGCGGCATGATGACCAGCGCCAGGACGATCACCAGGTCCTCGACGATCAGCCAGCCCATGGCCAGCCGGCCGACCTGGCCCTTGACCTGTCTGCGTTCCTCGAGCGCCCGCAGCAGCACGACCGTCGAGGCGACCGACAGGGCGAACCCCATCAGGGTCGCCTCCAGATCGCTCATCCCCATCAGACGGCCCAGTCCCCAGCCCAGGGCTGTGGCGGCGGCGATCTGGAACAGGGCCCCGGGGACGGCGATCTTCCGCACCTTCATCAGGTCGGCCAGCGAAAAATGCAGCCCGACCCCGAACATCAGCAGGATCACGCCAACCTCCGCCAGCTGCGGGGCCAGTTCCGTGTCCGCGACGAAGCCCAGGGTGTGCGGGCCGACCGCGATCCCCGCTACCAGATAGCCGACCAGCGGGGACAGCTTCAGCCGGTTGGCCACCATGCCGAACACAAAGGCCAGCACAAAGCCGCCGACCAGGGTGAGAATCAGACTGTCGGCATGGGGCACCGGCGCTCCTCGGATGCGTGCGGGAATGCGGGGCTTGGGGGAGCGGTAGATGGGGACTCGCCCCCCAGATTACAAGCACGCCCGCCACGGTGCCTGACCCGTGACACGATTGCCCCTTCGCGTGCAGCGCGAGGGCTGCTAACCGGACTCCCCTCACATTTCAGCGACCCGAATGAAAATCCCACGCATCGCCTACGCCGCCTTCGGCTTCGCCCTCATCGTCATCGTCCTCGACCAGCTGACCAAGGCCTGGATCATGGGTGGCCTCGACCTGCGCGAAATGGGGCACATCCGGGTTCTGCCCCCCCTCTTCAACCTGACCTGGGTCGAGAACCGCGGCGTCAGCTTCGGCCTGTTCGGCGACGGTTCGGCCCGCTGGATGCTCAGCGCCTTCTCGATCGCCGTGGCCGGCATCCTCGGCTGGTGGGCGCTCAAGGCCGACCGTCGCATGCTGATCACCGCCATCGGCCTGATCATGGGCGGCGCGCTCGGCAATGTGATCGACCGGATCCGCTTCGGCTATGTCGTCGATTTCCTGGACTTCTCCGGCCCGCATTTCTTCCTCGGCACGATGAAGATCAGCTTCCCGTGGATTTTCAACGTCGCCGACAGCGCCATCTGCATCGGCGTCATCCTGCTGATCCTCGACAGTGTTCGGGCAGAGCAGGAAGCCAAGGTTGGCCTCGCCGCCGAAAAGTCGTAATCAGCCGCTTCCTGTAGGGTTCACGCGCGCGCCCGTTCCGGCGCCCCGCACCGAGATATCAAACATGCGTCTTCGCACCGTCGCCGTTCTGACCCTCACCACCTCGATGTTCGCCCTGGGCGCCTGCTCAGGCATCCGGACGGGCGTTGGCCTGAACAAGATCACGCCGGACGAGTTTCTGACCGTCTCGACCGCCCCCCTGACCGTGCCGCCGGAGTACGGCCTGCGCCCGCCGGCACCGGGCCAGCCGCGTCCGCAGGAGCTAGCCCCTGAATCCGCCGCCCGCCAGATCCTGCTCGGCCAACGTCAGGCCGTGACGCGTTCGGAAGGCGAGCAGGCCCTGGTGGCCCAGGCCGGCGGCGACCGCGCCGATCCCCTCGCCCGCTACGTCGTGGACGACGAGTTCGGCGACCTGGCGCACAAGGAAGAAAGCTGGGCCAACCGCATCATGTTCTGGCGCCGTGACGACGCCGCGACCCAGGCCCCGACGACGCTCCAGACCTCCGAAGGTGCCGTCAACGTCGACGCGGCGAGCGAATACGCCCGCGTTCAGGCCCTGACGGGAGGCCGCACCGGCATCTCGATCACGCCGCGCCGCGACACGGGTTTCAAACTCCCGGGCCTCTAGGTTCGAACACAGTCTGCAGTGGGGCCCGGTTGCGACAGCAGCCGGGCCTTTTTCATGGCCGCTTCGGATCGACAGGGCGGAGCCCTGTGACCGCGGCCCCGCAAGCGGGGATCAGCCCTTGGCGGCGCCGGCTCTCAGACCGCGTTCGGCCAGGGCGACGATGGCGACGCCCCCCATGGTCAGGGCCGCCCCGGCCAGGATCTGCGGCGTCAGCACATCGCCCATGAACCCCCAGCCGATCAGGATCGACACCACGGGCGTCGCCAGCAGATAGGGCGTCACCCGCCCCGCCTCCCGCTTCTGCACCAGCCAGAACACCAGCGTCGTGGCCAGTACCGACGACACCAGCCCGGCCCAGATCACGCACGCCCAGACCAGCGCGTCGGCCTTCTGGACCGCGGCCCACTGGCCCTGTTCAAACACGGCTGAAGCGAAGGCCAGGGTGGGCAGGGTGACCAATGCCAGCAGTCCCTGCATCTTGAGCGGCGGGATCGAGGTCGTCCGTCGCGCCACGACCGTCGTCAGCGCCCAGGCGCAGGCCGCGCCGGTCCCGACCAGGATCGCCTTCCAGTCCAGCAGGGCGTGGGGATCAAGGGTCATCCAGGCGACGCCGAGGAAGGCGACGGCCACGCCCGTCAGCGCAATGCGCGACAGCCGCTCCCGGAGCAGCAGAAAGGCGAACAGGGCCGTGAACGGCACCCACAGCTGGGAAGCCACGGACACGGGGCTGACGTCCTTCGCCAGCCAGTAGGCGAGGTAGATCAGGCCGTAATGGACCGGTCCGCCAATGCCCGTGATGATCAGCAGGCTCTTCCAGTTCGGAAACGGCCGCCGCACGAACGGAACCAGACAGGCCGCCGCAATGCCGAATCGAAGGGCACCGGTCAGCAATGGCGGCAGGGTTTCTGTGGCCAGTTTGGCCGCCGCATTGTTCACACCCCAGATCACCACCACCGCGATGATGGCGAGGATCTCGACGGGCGAGAGCGGGCTGTGCGGCTTGTCAGGTGTGATCACCCGCCCGGCTTAACGCGCACGGCCGCCGCACGCGAGCGCGTACGGCGACACATTGCATTTCGGACTGTGGCGCGTCGGCTGACCTAGAACGGAATGTCGTCGTTCAGGTCGTAGCTTTCCTTGGGACCGCTGGGCTTGTTGGCCCCGCCGGTCGAGAAGCCCGACGAATAGTCGTCGTCCCCGCCGCGCGGGCCACCGCCGCCGGCGCTGTCGCTACGACCGCCCAGCATGGTCAGTTCACCGCGGAATTTCTGCAGCACGATCTCGGTGGTGTATTTCTCAACGCCCGCCTGCTCGTATTTCCGGGTCTGGATCGAGCCCTCGATGTAAACGGTCGAGCCCTTCTTCAGATAGTTCTCGGCCACCTTGACGATGTTCTCGTTGAAGATGACCACCCGGTGCCACTCGGTCTTTTCCTTGCGCTCGCCGGTGGCCTTGTCGCGCCACTGCTCGGAGGTGGCGATGGACAGGTTGGCCACCCGCTCACCCGAGTTGAGCGTGCGGATTTCCGGGTCCTTGCCCAGGTTGCCGACCAGAATGACCTTGTTGACGCTGCCCGCCATCGCCGAGCTCCTTCTTCGTTCTGGCCCGCCGCGCTTCGCGCTGTTCGGTGCCGATTGCCTGTCATCCGGGCCTAGCGCGCTTTCGACAGGCGCGCGCCCGCTTTGTGGCGCAATCCACAGATTGCTTGTTCCACGTTTGTTCTGTTTCGTCTAGGGCGCGGGCGGCGCGGTCGGATCCGGCGCGTCATTGGCAGACACGGCGATCGGCGTGCCGTCGATGGCCCGCTGGATGGCACCCGGCATGGCCAGGCGGCCGTCCCCGGTCCGGGCCATGGCGTTGAACCGTCCGCCGTCCAGCGTCTGGGACAGCCAGACACCGCCACGGTCGATGAAGATGAACTGGCCCTGGTAGGACCCGGTAATCTCCTGCCGCGACCCGCCCATGCGCAGGAAGCGCAGGCGCACCTCTTCCAGCCGCGCGGCGCAGAACTCGATCTGGGGCTGGTTGTCGGCCACCTTGTTGAACCGCGGCGCCTCGCCCTCGGCCCCGACCTCGACGGCGTAGCAGACGCCCCGGTCGAACGGAGCCTCGACGGCCTTTTCGCAGCCCGCCAGCGACAGGGCGCCGACAGCGAAGGCGGTGATGGCGAGATATTTCATCAGCGCAGTCCCGGGAATGTGCAGCTTCGATCCTGTTCCGCCAGCGTGCGGAAGCGGCTGTTGTCGTTCGACTGCTCGACCCGACGCGGCACCAGCCTCAGCGTCACGTCGCCCCAACGGCCGTACAGCGCCTCGCCCGGCCGCACGCAGGTGCCCGAATACAGCGCCTGGACGCAGGCGTTCAGGCTCATATTGCCCGACAGCGAACGCCAGTCCGACCCCGTGTGCCGCAGGCAGGCCGAGCCCGACGCCGGCTGGACCGACGGTTCATCCGGCTGCGGCTCGGTGAGCGGCGGCTGTTCCGCCTCGGTCAGTTCGATGGGCGGCGCGCTGGGCGGCGGGGCAAAGGCGGCGGTCGGCGCGGCGGCCAGGGCGCCGGTCTCGTCGATACCGACGTCGAGCGCGTCCGTGGCGACCCCGTTGCGCCGTGCGCAGTCGGACAGGGTCGCCAAGCCGATATACTGGCCGTCGACGAAGCAGCGCAGTTCGCGCGTGGTGTTCAGTTCAGGGGCATCGGCCACATCGACCGTCAGCCCGCCCTGCGCGGCGGGCGGGGGTGCGGGATTGCGCTCCCGGCCGGCGCTGAAGATCAGGGCGATCACGACGGCCGCGACAACCGCCAGGCCGGCGCCGATGGCGATGAGAAGACGATTGTCCTGGGGCATGAAGGGCTCGCGCGGATGGAGCCTCCAATAACCCCGCCCCGCCCTTCCGCGTCAACGCTCTTCGTCGGTGAAGCTCTATCCGCCGAGGCGGGCGAGCGCCGCCTGGTAGTTGGCCAGCTGCGCCGTCAGATAGGCGGGAGCCGCACCCGTGACGGCCGGCTTGTTGGCACCGGGAGCCAGCGCCTTGTAAGCGTCCCGGACCACCCTGACGGCGGCTCTGAGCGCCTCGACCGAGGATTTGATCTGGTCGGCTCCGGTCAGCGACAGCGTCGTAGGCAGCGCCATGGCGAAAGTCTTGGGACCGCCCGCCTTCGACGTGGGACTGACGATCCCGGGCGACAGGCCGAGGGCGGCGAGGGCATCACGGCCCGTTTCCCCGCTGGTCAGGATAGCGCCGGCCCGTCCGTCGCGCGGCACGATGGACAGCCTCTGCATCCGTCCGCTGTTCTGCTCCTCAAGCTCTCCGGTCTTGAGCGGATCGGTGACGACGGTGACCTTCAGCTGGCCGGAGGAGGCCTGTTCGATCTTGCGCGCCAACGTCTGCAAGGTGTCCGCGGCCTCGATGGTGACCGCCCGGCGTCGGCTGCCATCGGCGGGCGACAGATAGAAGCGGTCGCCCGGCCGCAACGCCGTCGCCGCCGTCAGGGTCTTGGAATCTCCCATCGAAACCAGCCCCTGGGGCAGGCCCAGACGGTCCAGCACGCTGGCTCCCCCGCTCGCCACGGCGAGGCTCAGAGGCGATGCCTGCTGGTCCGCCCCCGACCAGGTGCGGGTCCATTCGACCGCCCCGGTCAACGGGTCGAGCCGGGTGAGATAGCCCTCCCTCGGATCCGTCTCCGGGGCCCCGGCCGGTCGGTCGGCAGTGCCCGTGATCCAGACCTTGCCGCCGTGCACCTTCATATCCGCGACGCTGTCGTCGCCGGCACCGCCGAAATAGGTCAGCCGGTCCGCGGCCGCCGGTGAAAGGTCGGCCTCCAGCACCGCGACATAGGCGTCCGAACTGCCTGAATGGGCCGTGTTCACCGTCGCGATGTCGAGGGCGGGGTTGCGGGTCGTTCCGGTCAGGACAACCCGGCCGGCGGAGACGGCGATCCCGGTCACATCGCCGCTGGCGGCTCCCAGATCCCGGACCCCGGCCAGGCTCGGAGCTCCGTCGAGGTCCGGCGTATAATGACGCACGACGACCCGACCGTTCTCGACCCCCGCCGTATAGATCGACGAGCCCTCGACCGTCATGGCCTTGACGCTGTCGTCGCCGGCCGTTCCGAACTGGCTGATCGACACGGGCGAGGCTGTGAAGGGCGCAAGGCTGTGCGCCTGGGTCGCCGAAAAGCCCTGCAGATAGCCGTCCCACCCGCCGATTCCTGACGCGCCCGGCATCGCTGATTTCGAGCGCCCGGCGACATAGACCCTGCCGTCGGCCCCGAACGAGACAGCCGTGGCCTCGTCCGCCGCCCGGGCCCCGCGCCGCTGGGTCCACAGCTCCTCTCCGGCCGCGTCGAACACAGTGACGAAACTGTCCGACACATTGGCGTCAACCACCCGCGCGCCCGGTTCGAGTCCGCCGGTGACCGACCCGGCCACGGCGACCCGTCCATCCGCGGCGATGGCGATCGCATAGCCGCTCGCCTCGTCCGCCGCCCCGAGCATCCGCGTGGCCACGACACGTCCCGACGGATCAAGCTTCATGAGCGCCATATCACGCTCGCCCTTGAGCGGCTGGGAGCCCGGAGCCGCCTCGATATCAGCGACGATCCACAGCGACCCGTCGGATGCGGTGGCGCTGGCTCGAACCGTCTCCACCCCCTTGGGCAAGGCCGTTTGGGAGGCCCGCCCCGCCACCCAGCCCGTCTGGCCGGACGGCTGCAGCGGCTCTGGCGCGGCACCGCCGTCGCTCTGGAATTTCAGAAGTTCGTTCCCGCCCGCGCTGCCGGCAGCCTGGACCACATAGACCGCATCTGACGTCTGCGGCGCGGTGAAGCGAACCGTTTCGGCGCTCGTGCCCTGCAGCACCAGCCCCCACTGATCCGCCTGTGCCGGCAGGGTGATGGTCTTGGAGCCGAGCTGGATCGTGCGGGGCGCGCCATTGACCTTTTCCCGGCCCAGCCGCGTGGCGACCCCGGCGTCAGTCAGCCTGTCATTGACGAAGGTGATGACGTTATCGAGCGTACGGGTCTGGGCCCCCATCCCGGCGAGGTCGATCGGGACGGTGACGTCCCCGCCGACGGTTCCGATCGTGATGTCGAACACGACGGGCCCCTCGAGGTTCGGCACCGAGGAGGCGAGGTCGCCGTCGTGGACCGGTCGTGTCACGATCCGCGTCGCGTCGCGCGCCACGCCCGCAGACGTCTTCGCCGTCGTGGACGAAACACCCTGGACCATGCGGACATCTTCGAAACCGGCCGTCTGCAGATAGGCGCCGACCTCCGAGATTCCGGAAGCAAACCGCTCGCGGATCCGGGCCAGCTCTCCCTCGCCAACACCGGTCTGGTCCACCCGCGTAGCAAGGGCGGTCAGTGAGGTCAGACCCTGGTAGAGGGCGAACAGTTTTCGATAGTCGGAAGACGCGCCCGGAACATCGAGACGACTGGAATCGACCGTGATCAGCTGTCGGGCGGAGAGCGCGGACCGCACGACGGAATCCGGCTTGGACGGCTTGACGCTGACGTCCCATGGCGGGGTCGGCTGGGTCTTCACTGTCCTCGCGGTGGACGCGCCGCTGAACGCGGCCGTGTCTGCCGCGGAGGCTCCGTACAGACCGAGCAGATAGCTGTTGTTGATCACGGCGAACTCCCGCGACGACTATGGGGGCTCAACCGTAACGACGGCTTAACGTCCGGTTACGGAGGGACTCCGGCCGCGACTCAGGGAACAATGTTCTGGTGCAGCCGTTATCGGCGCGCTCGATAAGGAGGACGCTGTGAAGACCGCCTTCGTCAACGCCTTGAAATCATTGCTTTCAATGTACGGTATCGGGACGCGGCGGCGTCGCGCCGCCGTCCAGATCGGCCCCGCAGGCGTGCGCCGGCCGGCCTAGTTCCGGAACAGTGACAGGATGATCTGCGGCGACTGGTTCGCGATCGACAGCGACTGCGCACCGAGTTGCTGCTGCACCTGCAGGGCCTGAAGGCGGGCGCTCTCCTTCGCGAGGTCAGCGTCGACCAGCTTGCCGATGCCGGTTTCAAGCGAATCCATCAGCTTCGAGACGAAGGTGTTGTGAGTCTCGATCTGCTTGGCCTGGGCACCGAGTGAGGCCAGACCCGAGTTCACCGTTGCGAGGGCCGTATCGATGACGCCGAGCGCGGTGGCCGCGGCTGCCGGCAGGAGCAGGTTCTGGGTGCTCAGCCCGAGACCGACGGTGGTAAAGTCTTGCGGATCGATCGAGATGGTATCGGCGGTATCGACGTTGGCCAGAAAGTCCAGGGCCGCTGTCAGGGAGTCGTCCAGCAGGTTCACCCCGTCAAACGAGGCACTGTCGGCGAACTGCTGCACCGACCGGACCAGGCTCTGGAAGTCGTCGTTGTAGGCCGCACGGGACTCGGCGGTCTGGGAGAGATCGGACGCCGCCACGGCCTTCTGGCGCATCTGGATGATCAGGTCGGAAATCGCCTCACCGGCCGCCAGGGTCACATCCGCGAGCGAGGTGGCCCGGTCCAGACTGGTCTTGACGGAATCAAGGGCCCCCAGATCGGCCCGCTGGTTCTGCGCGATCGCCCAGACCGCCGAATTGTCCTTGGCACCCGCGACCTTCAGGCCCGTGCTGACGCGGTTCTGCACCGCTGCCATCCGGTCGTTGATCTGGTTGAGGTTTTGCAGCGCAACGAGCGCTGAGGAATTGCTGTGGACGCTGTTGGACATGGTTCTGGCCCTGGAACGGTTCGGGCACAGGCTATGAGGCGAGTCGTGTGCGTATGGTTAACGCCAGATATCCGGGCGCGCGGCTGCGGCCCGGGGACGGTCAGATCTCGACGGCGTTTCAGACGGTGGTGTTGATCACCGCCCCGACGCCATAGTCATCACGCTGCCTCATCTGCATCACTTCCTCGCTCGGCAGCTGCCGCACGACCTCACCGGTTTCCCGGTCCAGGGTCTTGTAGACAAAGGATCCCGCGCTGGACCCCTGCTCGATCACCAGTCGGTAACGGGCCTGGCGTTCAGCGTCTGCGACAGCTTTGGAGCTGGCTTCACGGTCAGCTCCGGACTGCAGTGATGGTTCGGCTGTCAGAACCGGTACGGCTCTTACTGTTTGTTCTGCATTCATCTCCTGATCGTCGGCGACAAAGCCGACGTCTCCTGGTCACAAGCGCTCGGGAACAGAGGCGGAGCCGCGCACGGCTCCGCCTCCATCTCCTGGTTCCTTAGCGGAACAGGCCGAGCAGGATTGAACTCGACTGGTTGGCGATCGACAGGGCCTGCACACCCAGCTGTTGCTTGGTCTGCAGAGCGGTCAGTCGGGCGCTTTCCTTGGCCAGATCGGCGTCGACGAGGTTGCCCACGCCGGCTTCAAGGGCGTCCTGGATCTTGCTGGTGAAGGTCAGCTGGCGGTCCAGGGACTTGGAGTTGCTGCCGAGCGTGCCGAGCTTGGCGGAGAACGCCGTGATGGCGGTATCGACGGCGGTGGCGGTGGCACCGGCCCGGGCGATAGCACCCGTCGCCGTTGCAACCGTCGTGGCCGTGCCGGCCACGGCGTGCACCGAATAGGTGCTGTTCGTGCCCGTCTGAACGATCAGGTTGTTGGTGGCCGAACCGGCGGAGAACAGGTTGACGCCGTCGAAGCTTGCACCGCCGAGCGCAGCCGTGATTTCGGTGCCCAGGGCGTTGAAGTCGGCGAGGTAGGCCGTTTCAGCGGCGGAACCCGCAACGGACGACTGGATGGCGACCGCCAGACCCTTTTGTTCTTCCAGCGCCTTCGAGATGGTGTCACCGGCCGCCAGGGCGACGTCGATGACCGACTGACCGCGCTGGATGGAGTTCTTGACCGAGTTCAGGGCACCCTGTTCAGCGCGCAGTCCGGAGGCGATCGCGAAGATGGCCCCGTTGTCCTTGGCGCTGGAAACCTTCAGGCCGGTGTTGACGCGGTTCTGGACGGTGTCCAGTTCGCGGCTCGTGGCGTTCAGGCTTTGCAGCGCAACGAGAGCGCCGCTGTTCGTGTTGATGCTATTAGCCATTTTGGCTGTCCTTTTGTCTTCGACATGACCGACGCCGTTTTGGCTGTCGGAGGCATTCTGCCCGAACGGGATGAAGCAAGGACGGAGCCACCGACCGACCACCCATGCCAACCCAACTGTCGTTGATTTTGCTACGTTAGTTCTTGTTCACCACATTCCCGACCCGGAAAACTCTGCCTGGCCGCGGCAGGATTTGCCGGGTGCCCGGCATCCTTTGCCGGGCTCTGCCCCGCCGCGGGGGCGTCGCCGGAACGCCGGTGGCCAGGGCGAGATCCGGTCGGATTCATCCCTCGTCCGACGATGGGGAGACAGCCTCCCGCACCGAGGGCGGTCCACCGGTCCGGGGCGCACGCGGGGGCGCACTGCGGGGCCCGGACATGATCGGCGCGGGTGCCCGGTCACCGCCTTCTGAAAGCCGCCGGGGCCAAACGCGCCACGGGACGCGACCGGCAGCGCCGCCGCCATCCGCTCCGCCAGGTCGAAAACGGAAAAAGCCTTGGCGGACCGGGTCCGCCAAGGCTCAATTTTCGTTCCGGAAGGTCGCCGGGTCCTATGTTGAACCCGGGTTGATGGGATCCCGAAGCAGAAGGGTTTAGCGGAACAGGCCGAGCAGGATGGACCCGGACTGGTTGGCGATGCCGAGGGCCTGCACACCCAGCTGTTGCTTGGTCTGCAGAGCGGTCAGTCGGGCGCTTTCCTTGGCCAGGTCGGCGTCGACGAGGTTGCCCACGCCGGCTTCAAGGGCGTCCTGGATCTTGCTGGTGAAGGTCAGCTGACGTTCCAGGGATTTGGCGTTACCGCCCAGGGTGCCGAGCTTGGCCGCGAAGGTCGCATTGGCGGTGTCGACTGCGGCGGCGGTGGCGCCGGCACGGACGACGGTGCCGGTGGCCGTCGCGACGGTCGTTGCGGCACCGGCGACCCCATGAACCGAATAGGTCGTGGCGGTACCGGTCTGAACGACCAGATTGTTGGTGGCCGATCCGGCGGCGTAGATGTTGACGCCGTCGAAGCTTGCACCGGCGAGGGCGGCCGTGATTTCGGTGCCCAGGGCGTTGAAGTCAGCCAGATAGGCCGTCTCGGCGGCGGAACCTGCAACGGACGACTGGATGGCGACCGCCAGGCCCTTTTGCTCTTCCAGGGCCTTCTGGATCGTATCACCGGCCGCCAGGGCGACGTCGATGACCGAGATGCCGCGCTGGATAGAGTTCTTGACCGAATCCAGGGCACCCTGTTCGGCGCGCAGACCGGACGCGATCGCGAAGATGGCACCGTTGTCCTTGGCCGAGGCAACCTTCAGCCCGGTGTTGACCCGGTTCTGGGTGACATTCAGCTCACGGCCGGTGGCGTTCAGGTTCTGCAGCGCAACCATGGCGCCGACGTTCGTATTGATGCTGTTAGCCATTTTGGCTTTCCTCTGTGTCTTCGACATGTCTGACGCCATTTTGGCGGTCAGGAGCGTTCTGCTCGGGTTTCTCTTGAGCAAGGACAGGGCCAGCCGCCAGACACCGACGTTCCTCAGCCTGGTGTTGATTTTGCTGACAATTTCCTGAAGCGCCGCGTGTTCCCTCCGGCAAAGCCTGCAAGGGCCGAGCAACTTTTGCCGGGCGCTGGGCAGGTCATGCCGGTCGGGAAATGCCGGGCATACATTCGGGACCGGTCTGCGCCTGCCTGTCAGGGCCAGACTGTCGGTCCGTGCCGTGTCCCGGCCTCCCGCCGCCAACGATCCTGCAGCGCCCGCTCCGCCATGAGGGTATCGACCGCTGCGGCCCGGGCCAGCTCGCAGGCCACCAGTTGGGCACCGCGTTCGACGTAGGCGATCTCAAGATCGGCGATCGTCGGCGCGTCCGGCAACCGCGCCAGCACGCACCGCCTTGTCGCCGTCTCCGGCAGGGTCAGCCGCGGCGGCTCCGCAGACGGCGGGCGCGAGACGGCACAGCTCGCGGTCATGGCCGGCAAGGCGAGCCACACGATCAGGGTCCAGCGGGGTATCGGCATCAGGGGCGCTCCTGGCTTGCGTCGTGGCCTGCGCGGTCTCGCGCGCGACCGTCACGGTCAGTTGATGAAGGTGTTCGAGACGCCGGGCCTGTTCGGCGGCACCCGCGACCTCGAGCCGGCGCGCGGCGGCGTCCTCGACCGCGGCGGAGGCCTTCGCCTCGGCAGAGCGCAGCCGTCGCTCCGCCAGCCCCAGCGGGTCCCATCGAAAGCCCAGTCCGTGCAGGCCGACCAGCACCGCAGCCAGCACACCGGCCACGACCAGCCCCCAGCCCCAGGGAGTCAGGGTTCGCAGGAGCGCCGGAGCCCTCACGGGAACACCCTCCGGTCCAGCTCGAAATGCGGGCCGTCCCTGAGGGTGGTCCAGTCGCCGCCCCAGATCATGGCCGTGCCCTGACGCGCAGCCGCCGCCTTGAACGCCGCCGCGATGCGTGGATACAGCGGCCAGTCCCAGCGGACCTGCCCGTCGACCAGAGCCGCCACATCGACCGCATGGCCGGTGAGATGACGCGACCGCTTGGTGCGGCTGGCCCCGGCCCGGACCAGGGCCGCCTGCCGCTCGGGCGTGCGCAGCCCCTCCGTCACCATGAACTCCACCGGGCTCAGGGCGGCGGCTTCCCGCACCAGGGCGACGAGGCGCGGATGCACCCCGACCAGCCGTTTGAGGGATCGCCCGGACAGCCGAAAGCTCATGGCCGGCCCTCCCCACCGATCCGGGGCCGCAGCACGGCCAGCGTCGCGATCAGCTGCTGGGCCGTCGGGGCCACCAGATAGAGAACCAGCACCAGCGCCAGCAGGGCCATCAGCCCCTGCGCCAGCCGCGGCACCGCCTCGGGCGGCGTCGCGGCGATCAGGCGGTCAAGCAGCAGCCAGGCAGCCCCGCTGGTCGCGAAGACATAGAGCCGACGCCACAGCCACCGACCCTCGGCCAGCAGCGGGGCACCCGGCAGTGAAGGCGTCGTCATCGGTCATCCTCCGGATCATCAAGGGGTGCGTCGCCCCGGCGCCAGCCCGGGCTGGCGTGGGCAAACAGATCGGCCTCGCTCAGACGGCCGGGGCTCGCCCAGGCTTCCTCGTCCAGCAGCCAGGGGTCGGTGTGATCTTCGGAGCGGCTCATGGCAGGGCTCATCCGACGGCAACCAGCCAGACCACGCCGGGCGCGCCGCCCCCGCCGTTGCCACCCGCGGCGACCCCGGCTCCCCCACCGCCGCCGCCGCCACCGACGGACCCGCCCGCGGCACCCGCATGGCCCGCACCGGAAGCCGCTGCGCCACCACCGCCCCCGCCACCGCCGGCCCAGTGCAAGGTCGGCTGCGGCGCCGTCG
Organism: Aquidulcibacter paucihalophilus; assembly: GCA_030285985.1. Lineage (NCBI taxonomy): Bacteria > Pseudomonadati > Pseudomonadota > Alphaproteobacteria > Caulobacterales > Caulobacteraceae > Aquidulcibacter > Aquidulcibacter paucihalophilus. Next base: position 1,015,368 of record CP127384.1, on the reverse strand, counting down.
TCCCCGGCGCACCCGCCGCGCCTGTTCCGCCGCCTCCGCCAGGCGCCTTCACCGCCAGCGCCCCGCCGTCACCGCCGTCTCCACCCGCCCGCGCGACGCCCACACCGTCCAGACCACCGCCGGCCCCGCCGCCGCCCGGCCCGTCCGGTCGGTCGAGGCTTCGACCGCTCCCGCCCGTCGCCGCGACGCTGGAAGCCCCACCGCCATTGCAGGCCGGAGCGCCCGCCCCGGCGGCTCCCGCCGCGCCGCTCGTGCTGTCTCCCTGCCCGCCCCCACCACCGCCGCCCGCGACCAGCAGGCTGAGCCCGCCCATCACGACCGTACTGTCGGTGCCGTTCGCGCCCCCGGCCGCGCTGCCGCCGGCCCCGCCGGTTCCCACGACCACATCCAGCGTTCCGCCCAGCATGTCCGCGGCCCACGCGCCCCGGCTGATCCCGCCGGCCCCGCCCCCGCCGCCCCCGAAGCGCGATCCGGACGCGCCGAAGGCCCCGGCCCCGCCGCCGCCACCGCCTCCGACCGCCACGGCCTCAACGCTGCGCGCCCATGCGGGCACGGCGTAGCTCCCATCGGCGGTCAAGACCGAGACGGCCCGGCGTCCGGCACCCAGCGCATGGGTCAGCCGCCCCGTGGCGCGGTCGACCACAAAGGCCTCATGCCAGCTCGAACCGTCGGCGCTGACCTTCAGCCTGAGGTCGTCATCCCCGGCCAGGCCCAGCTCCGCCCGCCCGCCCCAGCCGCTCTGGAACAGCAGCGACAGGACGTCCCCGGCCGCCTCCTTGTTCAGCGTCAGCCGCAGGTCTCCGGTGCCCCCGGCCCAGGCCTCCAGCGCGGTCCACAGGGCGGTGTTCAGCCGGGCCGCAAAGGGATTGGCCGCGTCCGCGGTCGTCCCGAGCCCGAGCCGGGTCAGTGCCTGGGCCACGCCCAGCCGCGCGCCCAGCGGCACCCATGACCCGCCGTGCCGCACGACGACCTCTCCCGCGTCCGCCACCAGGGCAATCAGGCCGTCGCCGGCCGGGACGACGGTCCAGCCACCACCCTCCGCCCGCAGCAGCGCGCCTTCAGGCCGCGTGCTCCAGTCGGCCCCGGTTGCCCCGGACGGCAGGATCCAAAGGGCCCCGTCCCCCGGTGCCCCCGGCTGGGCCGTCGTCGTGCGGCTGACCACCACGGTCTGGACGAGGGCATCCAGCCGCGTCAGGGCCTCGTTCAGGGTGACGTGCTTCTGCATCTGCCCGGCCGCCAGATACGGCAGGGCCAGCCGCGCGCTGTGATCGTCGCTCATGGAAATCTCCGAAATCGTGTCGGAGATCAGTCTGGCGGGCGGCCTTCCTCAGGCGGGCTCATGACGCTGTCGTCGCCATGAAATGGCGCAACATCAATGGCCTGCGTCACCGGATTATGCTGACAATCGGCGAAAAGGTAGCGGGGAGACCGGTGTTGGAAGGGCTGGACGGCCTCCCCGCAGACGGGCCCGCAGGCTGTCAGGACCAGACGGCGCGCTTGCGCGGCGCCGCGACGAACCCGTCAGCAAAGCTACGCCGCCGGTCGCCCGACGGATGCAGCTACAGCCGCTGGAGCGCGCCCTGGGCGACGACCGGGCCATCCGGCTTGTCCGGCGCCGGCGTATGGCCGGGGGCCTCCATCGAGACGGCGACGGCGTTCGCATGTCCGGCCGGGCCGAACAGGGCCTGGCCCAGGTTGTGGCGCGACGTGGTCGAGCCGTCGATGGCACCGACCAGCTGGACACCGCCCTCGGGCATCACCAGCCACAGGTGGGGCACCCGCGTATCGCCCGCCATCTCATTGGTCGGGGCCAGATAGAGTTCGCCCGAGGTGGCGTCATAGGCCAGGGTCATGGCCGCCGCGCCGCTCTCCAGCGTCAGGGTCGCGACCCGGATAACCGCGGGGGCCGGAGCGGCCGGGGCGATCGGTGCCGGGGCCGGCTGGGCCAGCAGCATGACCACCGCCGCCACGCTGGCCGCCAGCAGACCCGTCGAGCCGATGGCCCACCGGCGCCAGAAGACGACGCTGTTGTCATTGGCGGCAGGCGGCGTCAGCCCCGCCTCGACCCTGGGCCAGACCAGGGGCGAAGGCTCGACCGAAACGATCCCTTCCACCAGGCCGCCGAGCCGCTCGTTCCACGCCTCGACATGGGCCGCGAAGGCCGGGTCATTTGCCTCGCGGGCGCGGGCCGCGGCCTCGTCCTCCGGCGAGAGAACGCGCAGGGCCAGTTCCCCGGCCAGGGCCTGATCTTCATCCATTCCGCCGACGTCCGTGGGATCGGTCATGATTCGAGACACATCCTCAGCCGCATCAATCCACGCCGGATCCAGCTCTTCATCGTGCCCAGGGGCACATTCTCCCGCACCGCCAGCGCATCATAGGTCACGCCTTCGATGAAGGCCGTGCGGATGGCGCCGCCGGTTCTGTCGTCCAATTGGCCGAGGCAGTCGTTGAGCCGGCGCACGTCATCGCCCGTCTCCAGCGCCTGGGCCGGCGAGGGGGCGTCATCTGCGATCACGTTCACCGCCTCATCGATCGGGGTCGATTTGCGCATGGCCGCACCGGACCGCAGGCGGTCGATCGCCCGGTTCCGGGCGATGGTCACCAGCCAGGTGATCGGGCTGGCGCGCGAAGCATCAAAGCTTCCGGCCTTCCTCCACACGGTCAGATAGGTGTCCTGCAAAACGTCCTCGGCGAGCTGTCGGTCGGCCAAGATACGCAGGGTCACCCCCAATAGCTTCGCGGAGGTCGCTTCATAGACACGACGGAAGGCGGCGCGGTCCCCTTCGCCCGTGCGACCGAGCGCCAGGGCCAGTTCATCTCGGGTCAGTATCGCGCTCATTCACAGGTCCGGCGTAGGTGAGTTTCGAGTTGGCGGTGACGGCGCGCCTTCGTCAAGCGGTTCAGTCGTGCAGATAGACGATCCGCCGCAGCTTCGGATTCCGGCGCATGTCCGCGACATGGCCCTCATGCGCCCCCGAGGCCCGCGCCTCGCGCTCGTTCGCCTCGACCCAGTGGGTGGATTCGATGTCCTTCTGCAGCGCCTTGGCCGCCATCAGGTGGCCGGGAAACAGCATGTCGACGACGTCCGGTGCGAACGGGATGACCTCGCCCACAGCGGTCGCCGTGCTGTCGAGCCCGAGATAGGTCGCCATTCGGAGCAGTGTGCCCGGCGCGGCCCGGGCCCGGGCCGCCTGCACCAGCAGCCAGGCGGCAGCCCCGACGCTGTAGGCCGTGCCCACCACCGGTATCCAGGTCAGCAGGCCGTCGAGCCCGATGCCGAACGGGCCGATGCCGAGCGCCCGGTCGGACAGCTTCTTGACGCCCTCGACATTGGACCAGATTTTCTCGATATCCGCGACGGACCGTCTGGCCATGTCTGCCCTCCTGAAGCGAGACCGTAACGCGCCATGACGAACCCCGTTCAGCCGGAAAGGCAAGGTCCGCGAATTCGATTTCACCTCCTTACGTGGTGCCAGCGGCTGGAAGCGCTGCTGGTGCTGGGGTTGATTCCGGTGGCGGGGACCGGGCTCCTTGTGCTTGCGGGCATCGACAACCGGGCCGTGGACCTGTTGGCCCAGTTCATGGCGCCGATGCTGATCACAATGCTCCTGTTGACCGCCGGTCTGGGCCTGTTCCGGATGAAGGCCGCTGCCGGAGCGGGCGTCCTGACCTGTCTCGTTCTGACCCTGGCGGTCTGGCCGCAGTGGTTCCCCAAGGCCTCTGCTCCGGACCCCGGCGCAGCCGTGGTGCGGGTCTATTCGGCGAACCTCTTCTACCTGAACAACGATACGGCCCGGATTCGCCGGTCGATCGAGGCCGCCGACGCCGACATCGTCGTGCTCATCGAACTGGCCAGCGATCCGGCGGCGTCCGTTGACGAACTGCTCGCCGGCTATCCGCACCGGGCCGCGTCCATGCGCCTGGACCAGACCCGCGGGCCGTCACGGTCCCTGATCGCCTCACGTTGGCCCCTGACCGTGCGCGCTGATCCACCCGACGGCCTTCACGCCGTGGCCGCAACCGTCCGGACGCCGCTGGGTCCGGTCAATGTGGTCGGCGTCCACCTGACCCGGCCATGGCCATTCCAGCATTCATGGGGCCAGATCAGTCAGACCATGGCCCTGGAGGCTGTCGTCAGGGATTTGACCGGGCCGGTCGTGGTCGCCGGCGACTTCAACAGCGTGTCCAGCGCCCGCATCGGCAAACAGGTCCAGGGCGACATCGGCCTTCGTCCCGCGCCCGGTTTCCCCGGCACCTGGCCCAGCGACCTGCCATCAGGCCTGGGGATCACCATCGACCAGGTCTACGCCTCGCCCGACCTCGCCTTCATCAGTCGCCGCCTCGGCCGCCCGACCGGGTCGGATCATCGCCCGGTGGTGACCGAATTCACCCGCGCGACGGACTGAAACCGGTCTTGTTGGACGACGTCCGGCAAGGCCCGGATTTCAGTCGGGATCAGGACCTGACCAGCGCGGCCAGCCGTTCGGCATGGCCGTCGGCGGGGAAGTCATCCGCAATCCAGGCTTCCTCGAACGCCTTGAGCAGCCGTCCGGTCTCCGGCCCCGGCTCCACGCCCAGCCGCGCCAGCTCCCGGCCGCCGACCGGCATCGACGGGCGTCGCCAGCCCTCGGCCAGCGCCAGCAGACGGTGCCCGTCGCCGGTTTGCGCAGGGCGCTCCGCCATCCTCAGGCAAAGGGCGTCGGCCACCGCCCGCCCGCCGAAACGATAGACGGCGGCGCGAACCTCGGCGTCGCTCATCGTCAGGCTGACCACCGGGGCCGCCACGGCGGCGTCCGCCAGTCGGTCACGCGTTGCATTCGGAAACCGCAGACGCGCCGAGGCCTCTCTCACAATCCGCTCGTTGCTCGGGAGCAGGGCCATCAACCGCATGACCGGGTCGTCGCCCTGCTCGACCGCCGCCTCGAACAACGGGCCTGCCACGGCCTCGGGCAGGACCTGAGCCAGCACCCCGGTGTCCGCCATCGCCGCCACGGCGACCCGCGGATCGGGTGCGGCCAGCAGGGTCATCAGCTCCTTGGACACGCGCTCGGCCGACAACCGCGTCATGCCTGACGCCAAAGCCCGGCATGCCGCCAGCGCGGCGACGTCCGGCTCGCCCCGGCCGTACCAGGCGAAGAAGCGGAAGAAGCGCAGGATGCGCAGATAGTCTTCCTGGATGCGCGTCTCCGGGTCGCCGACGAAGACGATCCGTCCCGCCGCCGCATCCGCGACGCCTTCGCCGGTCGGGTCGAACACCCGCCCCTCGCCGTCGGCATACAGGGCGTTGAGACGGAAATCGCGGCGCGCGGCGTCCTCGGCCCAGTCATCGGTGAAGGCCACGGTGGCGTTGCGACCGTCCGTCGAGACATCGCGGCGCAGGGTGGTGATCTCGAACGGCTGGCGTCCCGAAACCGCCGTCACCGTGCCGTGGGCGATTCCGGTCGGCACGGCCTTCAGCCCGGCGGCGCGGATGGCGCGGTCGGTCTCTTCCGGCTTCAGGGTCGTGGCGATGTCGACATCGGCCACCGGTGCCCCGATCAGGGCGTTGCGCACGCAGCCGCCGACGAAGCGGGCGCAGTCCGGCCCGCCCGCCGCCTCCAGCGCCGCCATCACGGCGCGCGTGGCCGGGGCCGTCAGCCAGGGCTGGTCATCGAGCCGCCTCACGCCGCATCCTCCGCCACGATGTCCGGGAGGACATCCTCGCCGTAGAGCCGCGTCCGCAGCGCCCGAACGATCCCCGCCGTCACCCCCCAGATGTAGCGTTCCTGGTGGGTGATGGCCCAGTACCAACGGCGCGGCTGGCCCTCACGGTCGTAGGAATCCCGGCGATGATTGGCCGGGTCCATGATGAAGTCCCACGGCACCTCGAACACCTCGGCCACCTCGTCCAGCGCCGCCTCGGTGGCGGGCGTCGCCGTCAGCCAGCCGACCACCGGCGTCACCAGAAAGCCGGTGCCCGTCTCATAGGCGTCGCCGACGCCCAGCACCTCGACCAGGGCCGGGTCCAGCGCCACCTCCTCGAAGGCCTCACGCACGGCCGCCTCGACCGCGGTCTCACCGGGATCCAGCCGTCCGCCGGGAAAGGCGATCTGACCGGTATGGCTGGCCAGCGTGTCCGACCGGCGTGTCATCAACACTGTCGCCCCGTCCGGCCCCGCGATCACGGGGATCAACACCGCGGCGGGCCTCAGGATCCGCTCCGGCCGTTCGGCCTCCGGGTTCAGGTCAAAGTCCGAGCGTGCGGGTGCCCGGTCCGCCGTCCAGCTGGCGGCCGGCTCCAGATGTTCGATCAAACGCGCGCGCAGGCTCGACAGGCTCATTCCAGGCCCGCCCCGACCGGGCCCAGGGCGAAGGCGACGCCGCCCGACCGCACCGTCAGCCGCCCGTCCTCGACCCCCGCCATCTCGACCAGTTCATAGAAGACCGGCCGCGCGATCCGCGCCCAAAGGTCGGCCCGGACATGCACCGACGGCGACGGCTCGCCGGTTGCAGGATCAGTCTCGACGCGGATGGGATGGTCCGGCCCGGCCTCGGTCTCGTCCCCGACATCGGTAGTGAAAACCAGAGCCTCTCCCCGTCGCTCGACGCTCACGGCGCGGAACGGCAGGTCCTCGACCGTGATCGACAGCTTCTCGCCGGGCGTGACCAGCACATAGCCGTCGTCGTCCTTGCGCAGCACGGTCGAGAACAGTCGCACCAGTTCCGCCCGGCCGATCGGCGAGCCCTCGTGCATCCACAGGCCGTCGCGGCGGATGACGATGTCGATCTCGCCGCAATGCGCCGGATGCCACAGATGCACCGGCGGCGGCCCACGGCCCGGCGCCTGTTTCGCCGCAGCCGCCACGCCGGCCAGTCCTGTCTTGCTGCCCGCGGATTCAGCCATGCCCCAGACTTAGGCCGCGTCGGTCGGATCGGAAAGGCGTCCGCCGGCGAGTCAGGCCGGCAACACGGTTCCCGTCGCCTCGCCCTCGCCCCGCCACAGCACACGCCGCTGATCGACGGGCCCGTTCAGGCGCGCCTCCCGGGCCGGCCGGAACCCGAACCGGCCGAAATAGGGAAGATCACCGACCAGAAGGATGCCGACATCTCCGGCATGATCCACGCAGGCCTGCACCAGATCGGCGCCCAGTCCCGCCCGGCGGCTGTCCGCCGACACCGCTATCGGGCCGAGAAACAGCGCCGGCTCGCCGCCGACCGTGATCGCCCACAGCCGCACCGAGCCGATGACCTTGCCGTTCTCGCGCGCGACGAACCCGGCCGCGATCCGCGCCCGCTCGCGCAGCCGCTCCGCCGTCTTGGCGAACCGGCCAGGCCCGAAAGCCGCCAGCACGAGACCCTCGACCGCCGCTGCGTCGGCGGAGGCTTCGATCTCTATGCGCCAAGAAGCGTCTTGGGGCGCGGGTCTGGCGGGGGCGTCCAACATGAGGGCGCGCAACTAGGGCTCGCCGACCTGCGAATCAACCGGCTTTCGAGAAATCAGGTGCGCGCTTCTGGCTGAAGGCCATGAAGGCCTCCATCGCCTCGGGGCTCGACATCTGGCTGCCGAAGGCCTCGCCTTCGCGCTGCATCAGGGCCCACAGCTGCGCGGCGTCCCGCATCAGCCGCTTGGTCTTGCGGATGGAGTTGGGCGCCCGCGCGGCCAGTTTGCCCGCCAGCTCCGCCGCCACGGCATCGACCTGGTCCGCGGGCACGGCCCGGTTGGCCAGCCCCCAGGCGACCGCCGTACGGCCGTCGATGGGCTCGCCGAGGGCGAAAATCTCGAACGCCCGCTGATGGCCCAGCACCGCCGGCAGCAACATCGAGGACGCCGCCTCCGGGGCCAGTGCCAGATTGATGAAGGGGGCCGACAGCAGGGCGTCCTCGGCCACCACCACCATGTCGCAATGCAGCAGCAGCGTCAGGCCGATGCCGACCGCCCGTCCCCGGACAGCGGCAACCGCCGGCTTGTCCAGATCGGCCAGGGCCTTGAGGAAATGGAACACAGGGGCGTCGGTGACCTGTCCCCCGCCCTGCGAGCCCAGGGCGATGAAGTCGGCGATGTCATTGCCCGCCGAGAAGCTGTCGCCCTGGCCCTTGAACACCAGCACCCGCACGGCATCGTCCGTCCGCGCGCGCTGGGTCGCCTCGGCCAGCACCGCGTACATGGCCTGGGTGATGGCGTTCTTCTTCTCCGGCCGCGCCAGGGTGACGGTCAGGACGCCGCCCGCCAGTTCGGTCTGAATTTGGTCGCTCACGCGGCCTCTCCCCGTTTGATCATTGTCCACCAGTCCACGCCGTCGGCATCGCGCGTCCGGGTGACGCGGCCGCGATGCAGCAGATAGTTCAGATGCGCGATCGCCTCGCCCGTGGCCATCCCCCGCACCCCGTCGCCGACCGCGCGCGCGAACAGGGCCCCGAAGACGTCCACCGCCCGCTTCGGCGTCTGCAACGTCTTCTCCAGCCGCTTCAGCGAAACCTCATGCCCCCGGATCAGCGCGTCCAGCCGCGTGTGCACCCCATGGAAGGGCTCGCCATGCGAGGGCAGGATCAGGCCGTCGTGCGGCAGGATGCCCTTCATCCGCTCCAGCGAGTCCAGCCAGTCACCCAGCGGGTCGGCATTCGGCTCGGTCGGCCAGACCGACACATTCGACGATATCCGCGGCAGGATCTGGTCCCCGCCCAGCATCACGCCGTCGGCCTCGCGCCACAGGCAGGCGTGCTCCGGACTGTGTCCCTCGCCGACCACCACCCGCCAGTCCTGCCCGCCGATGCTCAGCCGGTCGCCCTCGCGCATCCGCACATAGCCGGTCGGCATGGGCGAGACGGCCCGGCCGAACTGGCCGAACTCGCGGCGGTAGGTCTCAACCTGTTCGGCATCCCAGCCGGCGGCGCGATAGTGGACCGCGCCCGCTTCCGGTGCCGGCTGTCCCGTGTCCGCCAGCAGCATCCGGGCGGTCACATACTCCACCCGCGTCATCACCAGCGGCGCGCCCGTCCGCTCGCACAGCCATCCGGCCAGGCCGATATGGTCGGGGTGCATATGGGTACAGATCACCCGCGTCACCGGCCGTCCGCCCAGCGGTCCCGCCAGCAGGGCGTCCCAGCGGTCGCGCGAATCGGGGATGTTCAGCCCGGTGTCGATCAGGACCCAGCCCTCGCCGTCCTCGACCGCATAGACATTGATGTGGTTCAGCGAGATCGGCAGCGACAGCCGCATCCACAGCACGCCCGGCGCGACCGTGATGGCCTCGCCGAACCCGGGCGGGACCGGATGCGGATAGGTCAGGCCGCGCCCGTCGCGCGCCGCCTGATCGATCTCTGCCGGGACCGCGCCGTCTGCCAAGTCCGTCTCCAATTGCAACTGATCGTCTTGATACCCTCAACCGGCGGTCTCCGTCCAGCCGCTCGCACGCGCACGCCTTGACCCCGCCACATCGGCCCGCCAAGGGTTGAGCCAACGGTTATCCTGTTCGGAGTGTTCTCGTGTTCCACAGAAAATGGCTCGCGCTTGCGGGCGGTGCCCTGGCCCTCGCGCTGATCGCGGCCCAGCCCGCCTTCGCCCAGGATAGTCCTGAAAATCCCGGGACCACCGGCCGGACGGAATCCGACCGGGCCTCCGGTACCATCCGCGGTGAGAGCGTCCTGCCCGGCCGCGTCGGCGGCGGTCGTCGCGACCGCGTGCCGGACAACCGCGCCACCCGCAATCGTCCGGCTCCCCCTCCGGCGGTCGCAACGCCCGAGGAAATCAAGGCCGCCGCCCAGGTCCTGGTCGTCGCCACCGGTGCTGCCTGCTCGGTGACCGAGGCCGCCCAGCCCGGCATGAACGCCGAACAGCAGAAGATCTATGAAGCCGCCTGTTCGGAAGGCCCCGGCCTGATCCTGATCGAGTCGACCCCGCCCCAGAGCTTCGACTGCCTCGAGCTGGCCGGCACCGCCTACACCGCCCGTCTGCGCGACCCCGCCGCCGACGTGGGCCAGCAATGCGCCCTCCCCGCCAACCAGAACGGCCTGGCCGTCATCGGTGGCTGGGCCCGCGGTGCCGGCGTCACCTGCACGGTCGATGAGGCCGTCGCCATCGGCAAGAGCGACGCCGACAACATCGTCTACGAAATCGGCTGCGCCGGCACGGACGGCTACTGGCTGGAACGCGTCGGCACCGGCTGGGACCTGAAGGACTGCCTGCAGGTCAACTCGACCGGCGGCATCTGCCGCTTCACCACGGGTCAGGAACAGGCTGACGGCTTCGAGCCCAAGCTGGCCGGCACCGACGCCGCGGCCTGCGACGTCACCCAGGTCCGCCTGATGGGCTCCAATGCCAACGGCCGCTTCTACGAAGCCAAATGCGCCGCCGAAGGTGAAGGCTATATCGCCCGCATCAACAATGAGGGCGTGACCCAGCAGATCTACCCCTGCGCCACCGCCCAGCGGATCGGCGGGGGCTGCCGCTTCACCCCGGCCCCGGCCCTGCCGCCGACCGAGTAATCGGCCGGAAAATCCATCGAGACGACGCCCCGGAGTTCGCTCCGGGGCGTTTTTCGTTAGAGCGAAATCGGTCTTGGTGGACGCAGTCCGCCAAGGCTCAGATTTCGCTCCAGCATAACTCCGGACCATTTTTGCCGTCAGTTCGATTCGACCTGACGGCAGAATGGTCCGGCCGATGCCGGCTTCACAGACCGCCCCGACGCGCCTTAAGCATGGCGTATGCGCATCGCCACCTGGAACGTGAACTCCGTCAACGCCCGCCTGCCGACGGTGCTGGCGTGGCTGGAGGCGGCCCAGCCCGACGTCGTCGGCTTCCAGGAGATCAAATGCCTGGACGAGAAATTCCCCCGCGAGGCCTTTGAGTCGCTCGGCTACAACGTCGAGACCAACGGCCAGAAGACCTACAACGGCGTCGCCCTGCTCTCGAAATATCCGCTCAGCGACGTGCGCCGCGGCCTGCCCGGCGTGGACGCCTCCGGTTTCGAGGCGGAGTTCGAACAGGCCCGCTACATCGAGGCCGTGATCGAATGCCCGCGCCCGGTCCGCGTCGGCTGCCTCTACCTGCCCAACGGCAACCCGATCGGCACGGAAAAATTCGCCTACAAACTGGCATGGATGGACCGGCTTCAGGCCCATGCGAGGGACCTGCTCCGGCAGGAAGAGGCCTTCACCCTCTGCGGCGACTACAACGTCATTCCCACCCCGGACGACGCGAAGAACCCGGCTGCCTGGACCGGTGACGCCCTGTTCCAGCCCGAGAGTCGCGCCGCCTTCCGGGCCCTGAACAACCTCGGCCTGTCCGAGGCCGGAGCCCTGGGCAAACAGCCGCCCGGCACCTTCACCTTCTGGGACTACCAGGCCGGCGCCTGGCAGCGCGACCACGGCATCCGCATCGACTTCCACCTGCTGTCGCCCCAGGCGGCCGACCGCTTCGTCGGCGTCGAGACCCATCGCGACGCCCGCGACATGGACAAGCCGTCCGACCACGTCCCCGTCGTCGTCGAACTGGAGGACTGAACTTGGCCGATGTGCTCAGGGTCATACTGCTGGTCGCCCTCGCGGCGGCGGCCCTGACCACGGGCGCCCTGGTCCTGAACTGGTGGATGGAGCCGATCCGCCGCATGCGCCGGGCCCTGCTGAAATCGCTCGGCGCCACGCCCGAGGCCGAGGCCCTGTCGCCCGCCGAGGGCCGCGCCGCCGGCCTCGATTTCGATGGTGCCCAGGTCGCCGTGCTCTGGAACCGCGGTGGCTCCGGTCTGGTCTATGCCTTCGAGGAGATCGAGGGCGGTGAAATCATCGTCGACGGCCACGTCGTCGCCCGCGTCCGCCGCGGCGAGGCCCGCAAGGCGCTCGACCTCATGGCCCCCGACGCCGAACAGGTGGTGCTGCGGCTGATGTTCGCCGACGCCCGCCACCCCGAGTTCGAACTCGCCCTCTGGGACGCCACCCTCCCGGTCCAGACCGGCTCCCCCGGCGAGGCCCTCCGCCTCGGCCGCCGCTGGCTCTCCCATCTGGAAGCCCTGCTGAAGGGGTGAGCGGAATCAGGCGGGCGCCCTTCCGCCCCCGCCCCCGGACCGCTAGAACCCCCCATTCCCTGTGACCGAGTACCCTGAGGAGCCCCCGTGGCCCGCCTGTTCGACGCCTACATCATCGCTGACTGGACCGCCGCCGAGGGCAAGAAGCTCGGCGATACGTCCCTGTGGCTCGGCGTGGCCAAACGCGACGTGCGTTTCCGCCTCTATTCCGAGACCCACAATGTCGCGACGCGCGCCGAGGGCGAGGCCCTGCTGGCCTCCCTGCTGGCCGAGCACCGCAAGCGCGGCGACCGCGTGCTGGTCGGCTTCGATTTCAATTTCGGCTTCCCCGCCGGCACGGCCGAACGGCTCAAGCTGACGGGAACGCCCTGGTCGGCGATGTGGAAATTCCTCGCCGCCAACGTGGTCGACAAGCCCGACAACACCAACAACCGCTACCAGGTCGCGGCCAAGATCAACCGGCTGATGACCGACAACGCCTGGCCCATGTGGGGCGCTCCGGCCAATCAGGCCCAGCGCTGGCTGACCACGACCAAGCCCCCCGTGGGCTCGGGCGCGGACATCCCGGAGTATCGCGCGACGCAGGACGCGGTCCGCAAGGGCAAGCTCCAGCCCAAGTCGGTCTGGCAGATGCACGGTGCCGGCGCCGTCGGCGGCCAGACCCTGGTCGGCGTCCCCGCCGTCCGCCGTCTGCTCGAGAAGCTCGGCCCCTCGGGCGCCGTCTGGCCCTTCGGCACCGGCTGGCGCGCCCTGGACGCTGCCGATGTTGAGCCGCTCTCTGCCTTATTGGTCGAGGTCTGGCCCTCCATGTTCGACGCCAAGCCCAATGAGGGCGAGTTCAAGGACCAGGCCCAGGTCCGCGTCACCGCCGAACATTTCGCCGCCCTAGACGAGGCCGGCACCCTCTCCGCTGCCTTCGCCCCGCCCAAGGGCGCCGACGGGGCCCTGATCGCGAAGGTCGAGCAGGAAGAAGGCTGGATTCTGGGGGCGTAAGGCGCCCCCGGCGCCACCCCCACCGCTATCGTCATTCCGGGCGCAGAGACGCGCAGCGGCTCGGAGACCCGGAACCCAGCGGCGCCGCGACGGCGGCGAAACACCGGCCTGTGCGAATGGATCGCCGCCATCGATGCTCCCGACAGCTTCGCGCTCTCGCGCGCCGCTGGGTTCCGGGTCTTCGCTGCGCTCCGCCCGGAATGACGAAAGCAGAAACAACCGCCGTCATCCCCCCGTCACCGCTCGCCCCTATCCCCGGGGCATGATCCGGCTCATCCTGCTGACCCTCGTCCTCCTCACCGCGAGCCCCGCGCTGGCCCAGACCCACCCTCTGATCATCGCCCACCGCGGGGCCTCGGGCGAACGGCCCGAGCACACCCGCGCGGCCTATGATCGGGCCATCGAACAGGGCGCCGACGTTATCGAACCCGATCTGGTCATGACCCGCGACGGCGTCCTGATCGTGCGCCATGAGAACGAGATCGGGGGCACCACCGACGTCGCCGCCCGCCCCGAATTCACCGACCGCCGCGCCAGGAAGACCATCGACGGCGAAACCGTCACCGGCTGGTTCACCGAGGACTTCACCCTCGCCGAGCTGAAGACCCTGGGCGCCCGCGAACGCCTGCCCGAGCTGCGCCCGGCCAACACCGCCTTCGACGGACAGGAGCCGATCCTGACCTTCGACGAGGTGCTGGACATCGCCGCTGCGGCGGGCGTCGGGATCGCGCCCGAGCTGAAACACCCGTCGTATTTCGCCGCCCTCGGCCTGCCGATGGAGGACGTCTTCGTCGCCACGCTCGAACGCCGCGGCCTGACCGGCGCCGACGCCCCTGTGATCGTCCAGTGTTTCGAGGTCGCCCCCCTGCAGCGCCTGCGCGCCCGTATCGCCACGCCCCTGCTGCAGCTGGTCGCCTCCGGCGGCGGCCCGGCCGACCGCCCGGACCTGAGCTACGCCGCCATGGCCACACCCGCCGGCCTCGCCGACATCGCGCGATACGCTGACTGGATCGGCATCGACACGGCCCTGATCGAACCGGCCCCCGCCGCCCCGACCGCTCTGATCGCCGACGCCCACGCCGCCGGCCTCAAGGTCGCCGCCTGGACCTTCCGTGCCGAAAACCAGTTCCTGCCCGGGCCCGACCGCATCGGCACCGAACCTGCGGCTCATGGTCGGCTGCGCGAGCGCCTCGCAAGGTTCGCGACCTACGGACTGGACGCCGCCTTCATGGACCAGCCGGTTCTGGGCCGCTGAAGCCTCCCATCCCGCCCCCGATCCTCGCTCCCCTTCCGACCCCCGAAGCTTCCTTCTCGCCCCTCCGCGAAATATTTCAGCCTGGCGCCCGTCCCGGCCACCGTAAAATAGACCCCGGCGCTCCCCGGAGCGCCGCCGGTCTTTGACAATCCACACCCCCGCGACCGCCCCAGGCGCGGTGAACTCCACAGGTCAGCTGCGCATAGCCCACGCGCAAAGAGGGTCGAGAAGGCAGCTTTTCGCGATTTTTTCCGGGAGAGCTGCGGGCCGCCCTGCGCACCCCCGCCCGCTATCGTCATTCCGGGCGAAGCGCAGCGGAGACCCGGAACCCAGCGGCGCGCGCGAGCGCGAACCTGTCGGGAGCGCGGTGTTACCGGGTCGACTTGCTTGGGACCGCCCGTGTTTCGCCGCCGTCGCGGCGCCGCTGGGTTCCGGGTCTTCGAGCCGCTTCGCGTCTCTTCGCCCGGAATGACGATAGCGGATGTGGTGGGGGCTCGCGCCCTACCCCCCGATCATCCCGAAGTCCGCCACCCGGCCCATGACGCTGCGGACCTGCCCCAGCAGTTTCAACCGGTTGTCCCGCTCCTCGGCGACGTCCGAATTGACCATCACCTTGTCGAAGAAGGCGTCCACCGGCGCCCGCAGCCGCGAAAGCGCGGTCATGGCGGCGGCGAAATCCTCGGTCTCCAGGGCGGCGTCCACGGCCGTCGCGGCGGCGGCGGCGGCGAGCGCCAGGGCGGTCTCCTGCTCCGGCTGTCCCGGCAGGCCGGTCAGGGCCTCGCCGGTCGGCACGGCCCCCTTCTTCTCCTCGGCCTTGAGGATGTTGGACGCCCGCTTGTACCCGGCCAGCAGATTGGCCCCGTCGTCCGTGGCGAGGAAGCCGTCCAGCGCCTCCACCCGCCGCACGATGCGGACGAGGTCGTCGTCGGCCTTGCCGTCGATTGGCGCGAAGACGGCGTCGACGAGGTCGTGACGCTTGCCCTGATCACGGAGGAGAACCTTCAGGCGGTCGGCGAAGAAGCCCGGCAGGTCCATTTTCACGTTGATCGCCTGCGAAGCGAGCTGAGGATCTGAAAGCACTGGCTTTCCGGAGTTCTGCTCAACCCACCTAATAATGAGCTTGGTCAGCGGAAGCCTTACGCCGGCTTCCAGCACCAGCCGGATCACCCCCAGCGCCGCCCGTCGCAGCGCGAACGGATCCTTCGACCCCGTCGGCTTCTCATCGATCGCGAAGAACCCGACCAGCGTGTCCAGCTTGTCGGCCAGCGCCACAGCCACCGTCAGCGGCGCAGTTGGCACCGAGTCCGCCGGTCCCTGCGGCTTGTAGTGATCGCGCACGGCGTCGGCGACGGCGTCCGGGTGGCCAGCGGCGCGGGCGTAGTAGCCGCCCATGACGCCCTGAAGTTCAGGGAACTCACCGACCATGGCGGCCGACAAATCAGCCTTGGCCAGCTTGGCCGCGGCCTCGGCCTGATCCGGATCGGCTCCGACCAGCGGCGCGATCTCACGCGCCAGGGCAGCGATCCGCTCGACCCGCTCGGCCAGCGTCCCCAGTTTGGCGTGGAAGGTCACGCCCTCCAGCTTCTTCGCCCAGACGTCGAAGCCGGTCTTCAGGTCCTCGTCCCAGAAGAAGCGGGCGTCATCCAGACGGGCCGACAGCACGCGGCTGTTGCCGGCGGCCAGCGCCTTGCCGCCATCGGTCGCCTCGACATTGGCCACGACCACGAAATGCGGGGCCAGGCCGTGTTTCGCCGGATCGCGCACCGCAAAGTATTTCTGGTGCACCTTCATCGACAGCCGGACCACCTCGGGCGGCAGGGTGAGGAAGGCCGGGTCCATGTCGCCGAGGATCGGCGTCGGCCATTCGGCCAGCCCCGCCACCTCGTCCAGCAGGCCGTCGTCATCGACGAGGGCGAGGCCCTTGTCGGCACAGACCTTCCGGGCCGCCTCGAGGATCCTCAGCCGCCGGTCGGCCGCGTCCAGCAGGACGAAATCGCTCTCCAGCTTCGCCCGATAGTCCGCGAAATCCTTGACCGCGAAAGCCCGGCCGCAGCCGA
This sequence comes from Aquidulcibacter paucihalophilus, assembly GCA_030285985.1. Classification (NCBI taxonomy): domain Bacteria; kingdom Pseudomonadati; phylum Pseudomonadota; class Alphaproteobacteria; order Caulobacterales; family Caulobacteraceae; genus Aquidulcibacter; species Aquidulcibacter paucihalophilus. The sequence goes on along the minus strand of CP127384.1, from coordinate 999,064 downwards.
GGAAGCGATGCCCCTCGGTCAGGTCGCCGCTCTGAATGCCGTCGATCTCGAACGGCACGACATGGCCGTCGAACAGGGCGACGATCCGCTTCAGCGGCCGCACCCAGCGCAGCGTGCCCGAACCCCAGCGCATCGACTTGGGCCAGGGGAAGCCGCGCACGATCTGGTCGACCATCTCCGGGATCAGGGCCGCCGTCGGCTGGCCCTTGCTGCTGAGCACGGCGAAGAAGACGCCGTCCCGCTCGACCAGCTGGTCCTTGGTCAGGCCGGTCTTCCGCAGGAAGCCCTCCAGCGCCTGTTCCGGCGCATTGGCCCGCGGTCCCTTGACCTCTTCCTCCCGGTCGGGCGTCGCCGCCGGCAGCCCCTCGACCACCAGCGTCAGCCGCCGCGGCCCCGCGAAGGTCGTCAGGGCGTCATACGTCAGCCCGGCGGCCTTCAGCCGCTCGGCGGCCATCCGCTCGAGGTCGCGCGCCGCCCCGCCCTGCATGCGGGCCGGGATCTCTTCGGAGAACAGTTCGATCAGCAGCTGGGCCATCAGACGCGCCCCCTTTCCTGCTCGACCCATTCGGTCGCGCAAGCCTTGCAGAGATCGCGGATCCGCCCGATGTAGCTCTGGCGTTCCGCCACGGCGATCGCCCCGCGCGCGTCCATCAGGTTGAACAGATGGCTGGCCTTCAGCACCTGGTCATAGGCCGGCAGCACCAGCGCCTGATCCTGCGGCCCCTTCATCGCCAGCAAACGGCCGACCTCGCCGACCATGTCCTCGAACCGGCGCTTCAGCCCGTCGACGTCATAGCCGTGGAAATTGGCCTCCGACTGCTGGCGCTCGTTCTCGAGGAAGACCTCGCCATAGGTCAGGCCCTCCTTGGTGAACTTCAGGTCGTAGACGTTGTCGACGCCCTGGACGTACATGGCCAGACGCTCCAGCCCGTAGGTCAGCTCGCCCGAGACCACGTCGACCTCGATCCCGCCCACGCCCTGGAAATAGGTGAACTGGGTCACCTCCATCCCGTCGCACCAGACCTCCCAGCCCAGCCCCCAGGCCCCGACCGTGGGGTTCTCCCAGTCGTCCTCGACGAAGCGGATGTCGTGCAGTTTCGGATCGATCCCGATCGCCGCCAGCGAGCCGAGGTACAGGGCCTGCAGGTCGTCCGGGTTCGGCTTCAGGATCACCTGATACTGGTAATAGTGCTGGAGCCGGTTCGGATTTTCGCCATAGCGGCCATCACCGGGCCGCCGCGACGGCTGGACATAGGCGGCCTTCCACGGACGCGGCCCCAGCGCCCTCAGCACAGTCGCCGGATGCAGCGTCCCCGCCCCGACCTCGATGTCATAGGGCTGCAGGATCGCGCAGCCCTGATCGCCCCAGTATTTGTGGAGCGTCAGGATCAGGTCCTGGAAGGCGAGCGGTTCGGTTGTCACAGAGGCTGTTCGCAGTCGCAAAATGAGAGGCGCGGACCCTAGACGGGCGGCCCTTTGCGGGCAAGGCGAAGGCCCGCCAAACCCTTCCTTAAGCGCCCCCGGGCTATGACCGCCGTATGAAGCAGATCGACCAGATGCGCCGGCGGGCCGCGCGCTATCTCGACATCGACCCGGTGACCATCGCGCCGGCGCGCGGGGTCTTCTCGCTGAGCTTCGACGACTTCCCCGCCAGCGCCTGGACCGAGGCCGGGCCGATCCTCGCCGACCACGGGGTGAAAGCCACCTACTATGTCTGCGGCGGCCTCGCCGACGGGATCAACATGGACCGCGACCAGTTCCAGGTCCCGCACCTGCAGGCGCTGCACGCCGCCGGCCACGAGGTCGGCTGCCACACCTTCGGCCACACCAGCGCCCTGCGCATGGATGCCGAGGCCCTTCGGCTCAGCCTCGACGCCAATGCCGCCTGGGTGGGCGAGCGGCTGGACGGCCACCGCATGACCACCTTCGCCTGGCCCTTCGGCGATGCGACCGTGGGGGCCAAGCGCGTGGTGCGCGAGCGCTTCGCCATGGCCCGCGGCGTCCGCGACGGCGTCAACGCCGGCCGCGAGGACCGGGCCCTGATCAAGTCGATCGGCCTCGAAAGCCGCCGCCTCCCCGGCTACGACCTCGAAGGCCTGATGGCCCAAACCGCCGCCTCGAACGGCTGGCTGACCGCCTATGGCCATGACGTGAGCGACCGGCCCACAGACTACGGCTGCACCCCGGCCGATCTGGACCGGGTGCTGCACGCGGCCAAGGCGGCCGGGCTGGAGATCGCGCCGGTCGGCGCGGCTTGGGCCGCAGTGACCCGCGCCTGACCGCTTACGCCGCTTCGCGCATCATCGCGGCCTTGCGCCCGTCCGCCCATTTGATCAGGGCGGCGCGGGGGAAGGCGACGATCCACGAACGGGCCGTGTACTCGCCGGCCTCGATCAGGGCGGCGCGGGTCGGCGATGAGGTGGCGGCCCGCTGGGTGTGAATCTCACCCGGCCCCTGATGCACCATGAAGGCCCCGTGCTTCAGCAGGTTGAGCCGCAGATAGGCCAGCCGCGGGCTGATCTGCTCCAGCGGCGGATCGTAGAACCAGCTGGAGCCCAGCATGCCGGCCATCTCCGGGCGGCGCTTGCAGATCTCGGCGGCCGTGGCCCATGCGCGGTCCCAGCCGGCCTCGTTGAAATCAGACAGCTCGCGGCTCTCGGTATGGACCTCCAGCCAGGGCTTCCAGGCCTGGGCGGCGGCATAGGCCGGGATCACCGACCAGCCCCAGCCTTCGCGGGCGTGACGCAGCACCTGGCCCGGGCCCATCGGTGAGCTCAGGTCGATCATCTGGGTCCGGGCACCGGGCACGCTGAGCACCAGCGAGATCCGCACGTCCTTGGCCCAGAAGTCGCGGTCATAGGGATCGGCGGCGGCGGTCAGGAAGTCAGCGAGCCGCTGGATCCATTCCGGATAGAGCTCCAGGACGGTGCCCGGCAGGTCGGCGGCCGGAATGCGTGCCGGCATCTCCAGCGCCCACAGCGCGACCAGCGCACGGCGGTGATCGTCCGTCAGCGCAGGGCCGAAGGCTTCGGCCAGGGCCTCTTCGGCCCGGTGGCCGGGCTGGTCGAAATCCCAGTGCGGGGCCGAGGCGGCAGCCGCGGCGGCGGCGGTGTCCTTGAGGGCGTGAAGGCGGGCGCGATCCTCGAGCGGGACCTTGTTGAGCACGGCTTCGAACGCGGCGATCCAGGCGGGCGAGAGCGTTTCCATACCGGCACTCTGCCAGAGACGCGTTTGCCGACGGTTAAGGCGGTGCCCGGCGGCTACCGCAGGGTCGTCGGCCGGACCCACCAGTCGGGCTGGAGGGCCGCAAGTGAGCGCCCGGCGGCTTCGGCGGCGGCGGCCGTATCGAACAGGGCGAAGACCGTGGCCCCCGAGCCCGACATCCGGGTCAGGCGCGCGCCGGGCAGGCCCGCTGTCGTTGCCAGCGCTTCGCCAATCGCGGGGGCCAGGGCCACAGCGGGGGCCTGCAGGTCGTTCCGCTGCTCCGACAGCCAGTCGATGACCGCGGCGGCATCCCGGGCCGAGGGCGATGCCGGCCGGTCCGCCCGGCCCGCGACGCCCTCGTCGAAGGCGCGATAGACGCCCCCGGTCGAGGAGGGCACGCCCGGATTGACCAGCAAGGCCGGCAGAGCCGGCAGGCCGTCCTCAAAGGTCAGGACGTCGCCCCGCCCCTCGGCCCAGGCGGCACGGGCGTGGAGGCACATGGGTCCGTCGGCACCGATGCCGGCGGCGATCTCCGCCAGCGCCGCATCGTCCAGCGGCAAACCCAGCGCATTGCGCGCCAGCTTGAGCGCCGCCCCGGCGTCGGACGACCCGCCGCCCAGGCCGGCGGCCACCGGCAACTGCTTGTCGAGGGTGATGCGAAGTCCCGGTTCCCCGATCCCGGCCGCCGCGCCCAGCGCCCGCACCGCCCGCAGCACCAGATTGTCGCCCTCGCCTTCGAGCGCGCCGGCGAACGGGCCGGTGACCGTCAGCGACAGGCGCTCCGCCGGCTCGACCGTCAGCCGGTCGCCGACGTCGGCGAAGACGACCAGACTGGCCAGCGGGTGATAGCCGTCCGCCTCAAGGGGTCCGACGTGCAGGAACAGATTGATCTTGGCCGGGGCGAGCCGGGCGATCGCGGCCATGGTTCAGGACTGGCCGGCGGCCACCGGCGGCGCGATCGTCAGACCCTTGGCCAGCTTCTGCTCCACCTCGGCGCGGCGTTCGGCGTCCGGATCGAGCGTCAGCACGCGGTTCCACTGCCACTGGGCCTCGCGCGTCCGGCCGACCTGCCAGTAGGCGTCGCCGAGGTGATCGTTGATCTCGGCATTGGCGGGCTCCTTGCTGACGGCACCCTCGAGGGTTTCGACGGCGACGTCGTACTGACCCTGCCGGAACTGGGCCCAGCCAAGCGAATCCTGGATGTTGCCGTTCTCGGGCTCGGCGGCGTGGGCCCGGGCCAGCATCTCGGCCCCCTGCTCGACGCGTCGGCCGCTGTCGACCCACATATAGCCGAGCGTATTCAGGATGGTGGGATTGTCCGGCGCGGCCGAAAGCGCAGCCCAGAGCTCGGCTTCCGCCTCGTCGATCCGGCCGAGCGCTTCCAGTGTGGCACCGCGCAGGAAGCGCAGTTCAGCGGGCTGTCCGACGACATTTACCTGGGGCCGGTTCAGGACGGCCAGGGCGTCCTCCTGGCGGTCCATGGCGATGAGCTGCTGGCTCAGGCGCAGGATGACTTCCATCTGGCCGGGGGCGGCAGTGTCCGCGCGGCGGTAGGCGGCGAGCGCCTCGTCGTACATCTGACCCCGCTGGAAGCTCAGCCCGAGGCCGAACTGCGCACCCGCATACAGGATCGGATTGGCACTGCTCACGCGACTGAACGCCTCGCGGGCCGAGGTCTCATGGCCGAGCGACACCAGGCTCAGCCCCATCCGCAGCGATACCTCGTCATCCTGCCCGAGGCTGTCGGCGAGACGCAGGAAAATGGCAGCGACATCGCGTTCGCGGCGTTCGGCCGACTGGATTGCCGCCAGTTTGATGGCGAAGGCGGCGTTCTCGCGGATCGTCGGCAGGGACGGCGCCGCGGCGCGGTCCAGCACCCGCGAACGGCCCACAAGGGCCTCAGGGTCCGGCGACGAACCGGTCAGCGAAGCCTCATAGATGGCGAGCGCCTCATCGCGCCGTCCGCGGCGCTCCAGGAACCGACCGAAGTCCGCGGAGAACAACTGCGCGCCCAGCATCGAGGCCGTTAGCGCGCGGTACTCCGCCTCGGCCTCCGCATTGCGCCGGCGAATTTCCAGCAGCCTCACCCGTTGATGGCGCAGCACCAGCGAGTCGATGTCGGTGGACGGTGCCGTGACCGGCGCCAGGGCGAGGTCCCAGTCGCCAGCCGCCGCCGCGACCGACGGCAGGATGTATCGCCCGATGGTCTCGAACGGCTCGGCGAAGGGCTGCTGCCGAAGGATGGACAGTCCGGCCGAGGCGTCTCCATTGTTCAGGTCGTCCACGATCACGACCAGCCGCGCGGCCTCCGCCAGCAACGGCGTGTCCTGAACCGAGGGGGCGAGCTCAGCCAGCGTCTCGAGGTCCCCGGCAAACAGGCCCGACCGGAAGGCTTCCTCGCCCACGACAGGCTGCTCCGGGGTCAGGGCCTGGCTCTGGGCCAGCAGATCAGCGCCCATGACGGTGTCGCCCCGGAAGGCGGCCAGTCGTCCGGACAGATAGAGGCCATAGGCGGTCCGGCCCAACTCATCGGCCGGGACCGGCGACCACTCGGCGGGAATGGCAACGGCGACAGGTGAAACCGGGGCCGCCGCCTCATTCTGGATCACGATTGCGGACGCTGCAGGCGGCGGCACCACAATCGGCGCATCCTGCGCCAACACAGGCGAGGCCAGCGCCGTCAGGGCGCAACCGGAGAGCAGAAGGGCGAGGCGGGAAAGGCGCATGAGCGCGACCCTTCCCGGATTATGCGGCGGCGACAAGGCCTCTCGCCCGCCCCAAGAAGTTTTGGCGTCACATATTCGGATAGTTCGGCCCGCCGCCGCCCTCCGGCGTGGTCCAGACGATGTTCTGCGACGGATCCTTGATGTCGCAGGTTTTGCAGTGGACGCAATTCTGGGCGTTGATCTGGAAGCGCGGATTGGACGTGCCGTCCTCGTCGTACAGGACCTCGTAGACGCCCGCCGGGCAGTAAAGCCGCGCCGGCTCGCCATATTCCGGCAGATTGACCCGGATCGGGGTCGAGGGATCCAGCAGCTTCAGGTGGGCGGGCTGTTCCTCGGCGTGGTTGGTGTTCGAGATGAACACCGACGACAGCTTGTCGAAAGACAGCTTCCCGTCCGGCTTCGGATAGGCGATCGCCTGGTGCTTCGCGGCCTTCTGGGTCGAGGCGGCGTCGGTCTTTCCGTGCTTCAGCGTCCAGGGAAGGTTCACGCGGAAGAGGGACGAGAACCACATGTCGAACAAGCCCAGCGCCCCGCCGATCGTCGTGCCGAATTTCGACAGATAGGGTTTGGCGTTCCGGACCTGCTTCAGCTCCTTGTAGACCCAGCTCTTCTCATAGGCGGCCTGGTATTCGACCAGCTGGTCGCCCGCGCGCCCGGCCTGCACCGCGTCATAGGCGGCGTCGGCGGCCAGCATGCCGGTCTTCATGGCATTGTGGCTGCCCTTGATGCGCGGCACGTTCACGAAACCGGCCGAGCAGCCGATCAAGGCACCGCCGGGGAACGACAGCTTCGGCACAGACTGGAAGCCGCCCTCGGTGATGGCACGCGCGCCGTAGGAGATGCGGGTCCCGCCCTCCAGATGCTCGCTGATCGCCGGGTGATGTTTGAAGCGCTGGAACTCGTCGAACGGCGACAGGAACGGGTTCTTGTAGTTCAGGTGCACGACGTAGCCGATGGCCACGTAGCGGTCGCCGAAATGGTACATGAAGCTGCCGCCGCCGGTGAACTCGTCCAGCGGCCAGCCGGTGGTGTGCTGGGCCAGGCCGGGACGGTGCTTCTCGGCCGGGACCTGCCACAACTCCTTGAGGCCAATGCCATATTTCTGCGGCTGGGCGTCGTCGCACAGGTTGTGGCGGGCCATGATGGTCTTGGCCAGCGAGCCGCGCACGCCCTCGGCGATGAAGACGTATTTGCCGTGCAGTTCGATGCCGGGCTGGAAGTCGTCGGTGGGCTTGCCGTGGCGGTCGATGCCGAAGACGCCGGCGACCACACCCTTCACCCGCCCGGACGGCTCGTCCCAGACAACATGGCTGGCGGCCATGCCGGGATAGACCTCGACGCCCATGGCCTCGGCCTGTTCGCCCAGCCAGCGCGCCACATTGCCCAGCGAGGCGATGTAGCAGCCGTGATTGTGCATGATCGGCGGCAGCAGGGGCATGGGCAGGGAGGCCTGGCCCATCGGTCCCAGAATCATGAACCGGTCCTCGGTGACCGGCGTCTCCAGCGGCGCGCCGCGTTCCTTCCAGTCGGGGAAGAGTTCGTTCAGCGCCTTCGGATCGATCACGGCACCCGACAGGATGTGCCCGCCGACCTCGGCCGACTTCTCCAGCACCGCGACGGTGATCTCCTTGCCGTCCTTTTCCGCCCGCTGTTTCAGTCGGATGGCGGCGGACAGGCCGGCGGGGCCGCCGCCGACGATGACGACGTCATACTCCATCACCTCGCGCTCGACCCCGGCAAGGGCCTCGGCGGGCGGCAGTTTGTCGATCACGGCGTCCTGCCAGGCGTTGGTTGCGCCGCCTTCGATGGCGTTCTCGGCCATGGTGGATGTCCTCGCGTTCCGTGGGGTCTTGCTGTTTTCCGTTTATCGGAAGGTGACGCAAGGGTGGTCAAGGACTATCCCTGTGCGCATCCACCCGATGACAACGCCGCACCTCGACACCGCCAGCGCCGAAAGCCTGCTCGCCTTCTGGCGGGACGCGGGCGTCGACGCCTGTTTCGAGGACGCCCCGGTCGACCGGACGCATGTCGTTCCGCCGCCGGCCGTCAAGGCTGTGGCGAAGGCCACGGCCTCGGTGACGCCCATCATTCCGGCCGGCGACGCCCTGTCAGACGCGCGGCGGCTGGCGGCCGGCGCGGATACGCTGGAGGCTCTGGGTCAGGCCATCGCCGGCTTCGAGGGCTGCCCCCTGCGCGGCATGGGCGCGAAACAGGCGGTGTTTTGTCGCGGCAATCCCCAGGCCGAAGTGCTGATCATCGGCGAAGGCCCCGGCGCGGAAGAGGAAGAGCGCGGCCAGCCCTTCATCGGCAAGGCAGGCCAGCTGCTGGACCGGATGCTGGCCGAGGCCGGGCTGGAGGGGCGGGTGTTCATCACCAACACGGTCTTCTGGCGACCGCCCGGCAACCGCACGCCGACGGCGGCGGAGCAGGCGGTGTGCGCGCCCTTTGTCGAGCGCGCCTTCGCCCTGCTCAAGCCCAGGGCGGTCCTGCTGCTTGGCGCGGCCTCGGCCAAGTCGGTGCTGGCGACCGACGAGGGCATCATGCGGATGCGCGGACAATGGCGTGAATGGCGACTGGCGGAGGGTGCCGTTTCGGCCCCGGCCCTGCCGACGCTGCATCCCGCCTTCCTGCTGCGCCAGCCCATCGCCAAGCGCGAGGTCTGGGCCGACCTGCTATCGCTGGCGGCGCGTATCGAGGCGGACGGTTAAGCTCGTTCACCGTTCAGACTCAAAACCGCCCCAAAAAGGGGTGAAATATTGACATGGGTCGGGGCGGTGGCGCCTTTCTGGCCTGACGACCGAACGAACAGCGCGAATTGATCCGGATCGAGACCGGCCGTTCGATGCTCTCAGGGGGGCCGCCTCAAGTGCGATCTGATTTCCGCCGCGCGATTTTCGCGCCGACGTTGGCCTTGGCGTTGTTCGCCTTCGCCGGCGCCGTGCACGCCGAAGAGGACGACCGCCGCCCGCCCTCCACGCTGAGCGCCGCGGACCGCCTGAACTACACCACCGCCTTCGACGCCCTGCGTCGCGGAGACCTCGAAGCCGCCCGCAACTCGGCCCGTCAGGCCAACGATCACGTCCTGTTGGGACAGGTTGAATTCGAGCGCCTGTTCCACGCCGACTACACGGCGACCTACGACGAACTGGCGGCCTGGCTGGAGGAGTATGCCGACCTTCCCGTCGCGGAACGCGCCTGGAACCTCGCCATGCGACGCCGCCCCGACGGCGCGCCTGAGCCCAGGCAGCCCTCCCGCATGGGCGGTGGCCGCTACTGGAACCGTATCGAGGCCGCCGGCGGCAATACCGAAGCCGACCCGATGAAGGCGGCTCGCGTCGCCCTGAACCGGGAGGACCTGAGCGGCGCGGTCACGATCGGCGAGCAGATCGGCGACTGGTGGTCCGTCGCCCTGGCCCAGTATCGTCTCGGCGAGTTCGCCGCCGCCAAGATCGCTTTTGAGCGGGTTCTCGACGATCCGACCGAAGATGGCTGGGTGCGTTCCGGTGCCGCCTTCTGGGCCGCGCGCTCGGCCGGCCGGTCCGGTCAGCAGGATCGCGTCCAGCCCCTGCTGCACCGCGCCGCCACCTGGCCGGCCACCTTCTACGGCCAGATCGCCCTGCGTCAGCTGGGCGAGGAGCCGGTGATCGAAAACCTGGGGCCGACGCCCTATGCCGCCGGAAGCCTGCGCCCGGCGTCCTATCAGGCCGAAGAGCCGATCGGCGTCGGTGCCGACGAACTGGACGAGTTCATCCGGACCGAGCCCCGCGCACGCCGGACCGTCGCCTTCTTCGAGGTCGGCCGTCGCGCCGACGCCCGCGAGGAGCTGCGCACCGGCCTTCGCGCCGCCGTCACCGACCGGGGCCGCCAGCTCTGGGCCGCGCTGGGCCGCGCGCTGGGCCCGCGGGTGACGGGCTCGGGCGACGATGTGCGCCGCATCGACGCCACACGCTACGCCCAGCCGGTCATCGAGCCCGACGGCGGCTTCACCGTCGAACGCTCGCTGGTCTATGCCATCGCCCGCAAGGAAACCGGCTTCAACGCCCGCGCCCGCTCCGGTGCCGGTGCCTATGGCCTGATGCAGGTCATGCCCACGACCGCTGTCGAACTGACCGGCGACCGGGCCTTCGTCAGCGACCCCGAGCGACTGTTCCAGCCCAACGTCAACGCGCGCCTGGGTCAGGCCTATGTGAACCGCGTGCTGGCCCTGCCGGCGATCAATGGCGACCTGCTGCGGGCGGCGGCCTCCTACAACGCCGGGCCCGGGCCCATGGTCGATGCAGTGCGCAAGCTGGGCCATGACGCCGATCCGCTGCTGCTGATCGAGACGATCGATGTGCCCCAGGCCCGGGAATATGTGGAAAAGGTCGTGGCGGCCTACTGGATCTACCAGCGCATGAACGGCCGGCCGCTGAATACGCTGGACGCCGTGGCGTCCGGGGCCACGCTGATCCCGCTGTCGCTCGACTATGTCGCGCCGCCGCCGGTTCCGGTACAGCCGCTCGAGGTCGCGGCTGCCCCCGCGGTCAGCGCGAACTAGATATTGACCAGCAGCAGGGCCGGCAGGCAGCAGGCGATCACGATCATCAGGCCATAGACCATCAGGCTGGGACGGCTTGCTCCGGGCTGTTCGGCGGGCATGGACATCTGCGGACCCCTGAACGCTTCTGCGCTCCTCAAGCCCCGGATATACCGCTGTTGTCTTAAGACCGGGTTCCGCGGGTCGGTTAACGGTTCGACAGCGCCTCAGCCGACCATTCGAGGAAGTCCGGCTGGCCCAGAAGCGCGTCGCGGTAGGCCGCGGCCGAGCCGTCGTCGCCATGGGCGGCCAGATCGATCTGGTAATGCCGGAACCGCGCGGCGACGGGTGTGAAGAAGGCGTCGGGCACGGACCATTCGCCGAACAGCCAGGGCCCGCCGGTGCCGAACCGGTCGCGCATCTCCATCCACAGGCTGACGATGCGGCGGATGTCGCGCTCGACCGCTTCGCCCTTGGGCGGCGGCGAGCGGTCCGGTCCGACCATGGTGTGGTCCGGCCCCATGCCGCAGTCGTTCCGCAGCGCCGCGAAGCCGCCGTGCATCTCGCAGGCCGCCGACCGGGCCAGCCATCGGGCGTGAGGATCGGCGGGCCACAGCCGCACCTCGGGATAGCGCTCTGCGCACCAGACCGAGATGGCCATGGAGTCCCAGACCTTGACGCCCTCAACCTCGAGCAGGGGCACGAGGCGGGATGGCGATATCTGTTCCAGTTCGGCCTGACCTTCCGGGGAATAGATGTCCATCTCGCGTAGCGTGAAGTCAGCCTTGCAGCGCTTCAGCACCAGCCATGGGCGGAGCGACCAGGTCGAATACAGCCGGGGGCCAATGATCAGTTCCATGGCGAATGCTCTCGAAGTCAGGCGGGGGCGAAGATCGGCGTGCGGTCGCGCCAGTTGCCTTCGGTGAAGTCCGGGAAGTCGACGGTCCGGTTCCCGGCCGCAATGGAGGCCTCGGACAGCGGCGTGACGGCGCTCCAGGTGACGGCGTCATAGATGTCGATCGGCATCGGGGCTCCAGCCTTCAGCGCCTCGACAAAGGCGTGGATCACGAAGAAATCCATGCCGCCATGGCCGGCACCCTCGGCATCGGCAGCGTGCGCCTTCCAGAGGGGGTGGTCGTACCGGTCCAGCCAGGCCTGGGCCTCCTCCCACCGGTGCGCCCGCGGGCTCTGCCCTTCGACATAGATGGACTTGTTGACGTCCATCCAGAGGCCCTTCTCGCCCTGGACCCGAAAGCCCAGGGAATAGGGGCGCGGCAGGTTGGTGTCGTGGCTCAGCAGGACCGTCTCGCCGTTCTCGCAGCCGATCATCGTCTGGACCACGTCGCCGAGGCGGAAATTCACCTGCGCATTGGGGTGATCGGCCCCGCCCTTCGCCAGGACATGATTGTGCAGACCCCGCGCCTTGGAGGCGTAGCTGGTCAGATGGGTGAAACGGTTGCCGCGGTTGATGTCGGCCCACATGGCGCAGGGCCCGATGCCGTGGCTGGGGTAGAGGTCGCCGTTGCGGTCAACCGAATGCTGGGTGCGCCAGCGCGCCTCGGACCAGCCGTTGCGGCCGAACTCGACCCCACCGCCATAGGCCTCCCCGGGGATGCCGGCGTTGAACTTCACCTCACGCAGGTCGTGCTGATAGCCGCCTTCCAGATGGATCATCTCGCCGAACACGCCCTGACGGACCATGTTCAGCACCGCCATCACGTCCCGCCGGAAGCACACGTTTTCCAGCAGCATATAGGGCGTGCCGGTCTCCTGCTGGGTCCGCAACACCCGCCAGTGGTCGTCGAGGGTGATCCCGGCCACCACCTCGCAGGCCACGGCGACGCGCGCGCGCATGGCACTTATGGCCATCGGTGCGTGAAGCTCCCACGGGGTGGCGATGACCACACCGTCGAGATCGGCTGACGCCAGCATCTCACGCCAGGCCTCGTTTGACCCGGTGTAGAGGCGGGGTGCCGGTCGGCCGGCTTCAGTGAACTGCGTCAGCGCCTCATTGAGGGTGAAGGCCTCAATATCGCACAGGCCCACGACCTCCACGTCTTCGCGGCGCACCAGCTCCCGCAGCAGGACCCGGCCCCGCATACCGACACCGATCATACCCAGCCGCAGGCGGCCCGAGGCCCGTGTCGCTGCGGTAGCCCGCGTGGGGAGGGTCAGGGCCCCGCCAGTCACAGCGGTGGCGGTGGCAATCAATTCGCGCCGATTCATCGGCTCCTCCGGACGGCTTGGGCGATCGGACCAGACCCGAATTCACGAACCCGGACAAGCCGCCGGTTGACTCAGGGACGCATGAGACCGACACCCCGCGCCCATGATCAGCCGCTATTCCCGCCCCGCCGCCGTCGCCATCTGGTCCCAGGAGACCAAATACCGGATCTGGTTCGAGATCGAGGCGCATGCCGCCACGAAGATGGCCGAACTGGGCGTGATCCCGACCGAGGCCGCCGAGGCGATCTGGGCCAAGGGCAAGGATGTGGTGTTCGACGCCGACCGGATCGACGAGATCGAACGCACCACCAAACACGACGTCATCGCCTTCCTGACCCATGTGTCAGAGATCGTCGGCGAGGAAGCCCGTTTCCTGCACCAGGGGATGACCTCCTCGGATGTGCTGGACACCTGTTTTGCGGTCCAGCTGGCGCGCGCGTCTGATCTGCTGATCGAGGGCGTCGATCGCGTTCTGACGGCGCTGGAGACGCGTGCAAAGGAGCACAAGCTCACCCCGTGCGTCGGCCGCAGCCACGGCATCCATGCGGAGCCGGTCACCTTTGGTCTCAAGCTGGCCGGCTATCACGCCGAGTTTCAGCGGGCGAAACGGCGTCTGCTGACGGCCAAGGAAGAGATCGCCACCTGCGCCATCTCGGGTGCCGTCGGCACCTTCGCCAACGTCGATCCGGCGGTGGAAGCCTATGTGGCTGACCAGATGGGCCTGCAGGTCGAGCCGGTCTCGACCCAGGTGATTCCGCGCGACCGTCACGCCGCCTTCTTCGCGGCCCTTGGCGTCGTCGCCTCGTCGATCGAGCGACTGGCGACCGAAATCCGCCACCTGCAGCGCACCGAAGTGCTGGAGGCCGAGGAGTTCTTCGACAAGGGTCAGAAGGGGTCGTCGGCCATGCCGCACAAGCGCAACCCCATCCTGACCGAGAACCTGACCGGCCTCGCCCGTCTGGTCCGGTCGGCAGTCGTGCCGGCGATGGAGAACGTCGCCCTCTGGCATGAGCGCGACATCAGCCATTCCTCGGTCGAACGCGGCATCGGCCCGGACGCCACAATCCACCTCGACTTCGCCCTGCACCGGCTGGCGAACGTGGTCGAGCGGTTGAACGTCTATCCGGCCAATATGGAGAAGAACCTGAACCTGCTCGGCGGGCTGGTGCATTCCCAGCGGGTCATGCTGGCCCTGACCCAGGCGGGCGTGTCGCGCGAGGACGCCTATGCGGCGGTGCAGGAGAACGCCATGAAGGTCTGGCGCGGCGAGGGGCGGTTCCTCGACTTCCTGAAGGCTGACGCCCGCGTGACCCTCCCGGCCAGCCAGCTCGAGGCCTTGTTCGATCTCGGCTATCACACCAAGCACGTCGACACGGTGTTCGCCCGCGTGTTCGGGACGGCGTGAGCCTCAAGCGCGCTTTCGACCCTGTCGTCGATTCGCACACGCGACTGCTGATCCTCGGCAGCCTGCCCGGCGATGCATCGTTGAAGGCCGGTCAATACTATGGCCACCCGCAGAACGGCTTCTGGCGACTGGTCGGCGGCGTGATCAGTGTCGACCTTGTGGCCCAGCCCTACCCCGACCGGCTGGAGGCGCTGAAGGCGGCCGGCGTGGGCCTGTGGGATGTGATCGCCAGCGCCCGTCGGCCCGGAAGTCTGGACACCGCCATCCGCGACGTCGAGGCCGCCGATCTGAACCGGCTGATCAACACCCTGCCCGCCCTGCGGGCCGTGGCCTTCAATGGCGGAACGGCCGCAAGGCTGGGCAGGCGCACCCTCCTGCGCCCTGCAGGCATCGATCTGATCGATCTGCCCTCTTCCAGCCCCGCCCATACCAGGCCGTTGTCGGAGAAGGCGGCGGCGTGGTCAGTCCTGACGCGCCTTCTCTGAAAAGTGGAGGGGTGCGGTCACGTGTCGCGCCCTGATTGCGGGCGGGCATGCATCCTTTGGGCCGCTGAGCAGTACCTCCCCGCGAACCGCCGACAGGGCGGTCGCTCAGGAGAGTAGACCCATGAAGTTCACCCGCACCGCCACGCTTGCCGGCGTATCGATCGCCGCCCTGCTGGCCCTCGCAGCCTGCAACAACGCCGAGCAGGCCGCCCCGGCGGATGCCACCGCTGCCGACACCGCCGCCATGGCCCCGGCTCCGGCCGGCACCGGCACGGTCGTCGCCGTCGCCCAGGGCAATGCCGACTTCAGCACCCTGGTCAGCGCCGTGACCGCGGCCGATCTGGCCGGAACCCTCGGCGGTGCCGGCCCCTTCACCGTCTTCGCCCCGACCAACGCCGCCTTTGAAAAGGTCCCCGCCGCGACCCGTGAGACCCTGATGGCACCCGCCGGCAAGGCCGACCTGACCAGGATCCTGACCTATCACGTGGTCCCGGGTCGGGTGGATGCGGCCGCTCTGACGCAGCAGATCCAGGCCGGTGGCGGCAGCGCCGCCCTGACCACGGTCGAAGGCGGCGTGCTGACGGCCCGTATCGGTGCCGACGGCTCGGTCACCCTGACCGACGAGAACGGTGGCGCCTCGCGCGTCGTCCAGGCCGACGTTCCGGCCTCGAACGGCGTGATCCACGCCATCGATACGGTGGTGATGCCGAACTAAACCCGGCCTCAGCCGGATACGAGAAGGGCCGCTCCATCACTGGAGCGGCCCTTTTTCGTTCGAATGCTGCGGCAGACTATTCGTCGTTGCGAATCTGCTCGCGCGCGACCGACGACAGTTCATCCATCTTGCGGCGGATCTCACCTTCGGAGACGGTCAGGCCGGCACCTTCGAGGTCCTGGGCGATCTTGCGGTAGACGTCTTCCTCGCCCGGCTGTTCGAAGTCAGCCTTCACGATAGCGCGGCCGTACTCCTCGGCGCGGTCGGCGTTCAGACCCATTTTCTCGGCGGCCCAGAGACCCAGCAGCTTGTTGCGCCGGGCGACCGCCTTGAACTCCTGGGCCTGATCGAGGGCGTATTTGGACTCGAAGCCCTTTTCCCGATCGTCGAAGGTGGTCATGGGCGTCGCTAGGCTCCGTTTGGGCGGCCTGAAAGCACGGCCGCAGTCGAGGTGGTCTATAGCCACCCCATGGCCGAACGCAACCGGAACCCGCCGGGTTGCGACACCGCGACGGCAGGCCTTGCCGCAATGCCATCGGTTTGTGTCGCGGCAACGCATCCGCTAAGGGTTCCCGCGACTTTTCCCGCCCGCCCGATTCCGGATTGAGCCGCCCAGACCCCCATCTGGCCGCGCGATAGCCGTTTCCGTCGTGCCCCGTCCGGACCAGCCACTATGAACGTCAAGCGCAAGAAGATTTACGAGGGCAAGGCCAAGATCCTCTACGAAGGACCCGAGCCCGGCACCCTGATCCAGTATTTCAAGGACGACGCCACCGCCTTCAATGGTGAGAAAAAGGCCCAGCTCGAGGGCAAGGGCGTGATCAACAATCGTATCAGCGAGTTCGTCATGTCGCGCCTGAACGGCATCGGCGTGACCAACCACTTCATCAAGCGGCTGAACCTGCGCGAGCAGCTGATCCGCGAGGTCGAGATCATCCCGCTCGAGGTCGTCTGCCGCAACATCGTCGCCGGCTCGATGAGCCAGCGCCTCGGCATCGACGAAGGCACGCCCCTGCCCCGCTCGATCATCGAATTCTATCTGAAGAAGGATGAGCTCAACGACCCGATGGTCACCGAGGAGCACATCACCGCCTTCAACTGGGCCACGACCCAGGAGCTGGACGACATCCTGGCCATGACCGTGCGGGTGAACGACTATCTGTCGGGCATGTTCGGCGCGGTCGGAATCACCCTGGTGGACTTCAAGATCGAGTTCGGACGCGTGTGGGAGAACGATTTCTCGCGCGTGCTTCTGGCCGACGAGATCAGCCCCGACTCCTGCCGCCTGTGGGACACCAACACGGGCGAGAAGCTGGACAAGGACCGCTTCCGTCGCGATCTGGGCAATGTGATCGAAAGCTACACCGAGGTGGCCCGCCGCCTCGGCATCATGAAGGACATGCCGACCGTGATTCAGGGGGGACTGCACTGATGGCGAAGGTCAAGGTTCACGTCTTCCTCAAGCCGGGCGTGCTGGACGTTCAGGGCAAGGCCGTCGAGGGCGCGCTTCACGGCCTGGGCTGGACCGGCGTGTCGAATGCCCGCGTCGGCAAGATGATCGAGTTCGACCTCGCCGACGGCGTCGAGGACAAGGCCGCCGAGGTCAAACGCATGTGCGAGACCCTGCTGGCCAACACCGTGATCGAAAGCTACCGCATCGAGGTCGCATGAACCGGCTGATCCGCTTTTCGGTCGTAGCGTTTGTCGTCGTCGGCGCACTGATTTTCGCCGCGGCCCTGGCCGGCGGCCTGACCGACGATCGGGCCTTCACGCCGGCCGCGAAGGAAGCGGCGCACTAGCGACGCGGGCCGCGTTCGTGCGTTAGGGTCAGTCCATACGCAGCGAGGAGCGCCCCATGACCTTCACCCTCACCTCCACGGGATTCGCCGACGGCGGTGCCCTGCCGGACGACCAGGTGTATGCGAAGGGCAACCGGTCGCCGCAGCTGGCCTGGTCCGGCGCGCCCGAAGGTACGAAGAGCTTCGCCGTCACCTGCTACGATCCCGACGCGCCGACGGGCTCGGGCTTCTGGCACTGGACCGTGGCCAACATTCCGGCCGATGTGACCGAACTGGCCGAGGGTGCCTCGTCCACCGGCCTGCCCGAGGGCGCGGTCGAAGGCCGCACGGATTTCGGTGAGCCGGGCTTCGGCGGTGCCGCGCCGCCTGCAGGCCACGGGCCGCACCGCTACATCTTCACCGTCTTCGCCGTGGACACGGAGCGCCTTGAGGTCACGCCGGAGAATTCGGGTGCCGTGTTCGGCTTCAACCTGCATTTCCATACGCTGGCCAGGGCCTCGATCACCGGCGTGTACGAGAACCGCGGCTGAGCAGGCATCCATCGGGAGAGGCGGCATGAAGACCCTGGTTCTGGCCATCGCAGCGGGCGCGCTTCTGCTGGCCCCGGCGAGCGCTTCGGCGGCGCAGGAGCCCGCGGCAGTCGCGGCACCCCTGACGGCGACGCCGGCGGGCATCCCGCTCGACAGCCCGTGGCGGCGCGCGGTGTACGAGCAGGCGAACACCCATCTCCAGCACCCGAGCTGGGGCGTGCGTCACTCCGAGCGCAACTATCTGCTGGGCATGGCTCTGGCCGAGGCCGAGGGACTGACCGTCGATGCTGACGTGCTGTTCGCCGCGGCCTTCCTGCATGACTGGGGCGGGATCGCGCCCTTCGCGGTCGCCGGAAAGGACCATGCGGTCCGGTCGGTGGAACTGGCCGAGCCCTTCCTGACGGAGGCCGGCTTTCCAATGGAGAAATTCCCCGCCGTCCGCGCCGCCATCCTCGGCCATATGTACGACAAGGAGCCGGACGGGGCCGAAGCCGTTGTCCTGCACGACGCCGATGCGCTGGACTTCCTCGGGGCCCTCGGTGCCGCGCGACTGCTGGCGGCGACCGCCGACCGACCGGACTACGATCAGGCGCTGGGTCGGATCGAGCGATTCGCTGTCGACATTCCGCCGCGGCTGAAGACGGCGGCGGCCCGGGCGCTGGCCGGCGACCGGGTCGAGGTGATGACGGATTTCCTCGCCCGGGTGCGGCGTGAGACGCCCGAGGGCGCCAGACCCTGACATGAGCGGCAAACGCTGCTACAGGGCCGCGCCATGAGCGCAGCCGTCATCGTCTTCCCGGGTTCCAACTGCGACCGCGACTGCAAGGTCGCCGTCGAACGCTCCACCGGCGAGCGCGTCGAAATGGTCTGGCACCAGGAGACGGAGTTGCCGTCGGGCCTCGACCTGATCGTGCTGCCGGGCGGCTTTTCCTACGGCGACTATCTGCGCTGCGGCGCCATGGCCGCGCAGTCGCCGGTCATGCAGGCAGTGAAGAAGGCCTCGGACGACGGTGTGGCGGTTGTCGGCATCTGCAACGGCTTCCAGATCCTCTGCGAGGCGGGGATGCTTCCGGGCGCCCTGCTGCGGAACGCCGGGCTCAAATACGTCTGCAAGCCGATCGCCCTGACCGTGGCCAACGGCCAGACCCGTTTCACCGCCGGCTACCAGGGCCAGCGCGAGGTCGTCATGACCCAGGGCAATGGCGACGGAAACTATTTCGCCGACGCCGAGACCCTGGCCCGCATCGAGGGCGAGGGGCAGGTGGTCTTCCGCTATGTCGACAATCCCAACGGCTCGGTGGCCGACATCGCCGGCATCCAGAACGCCCGCGGCAATGTGCTGGGGATGATGCCCCACCCGGACCGGGCGTTCGAGGAAGAGCTCGGCTCAGCCGACGGCGCGACCCTGTTCCGCAGCGTCTTCGCGGCGGCCTGAATCGGTCTGCGGCCTTGACCTGACGCCGCGTGTCGGTCGATCTCCCGGGGCGCAGTCCCGGGGGCCGACCGATGTTCATGAGCGAACGCCAGAAGATGATCTCGGGCCTGCCCTATGATCCGGGCGATCCCGAGCTTCAGGCCGACCAGACCGCCGCCAAACAATGGATGGCCCGCTACAACGCTGCCATGGCGGCCAGCCCGGCCGAGCGCCGCGACCTGCTGCGCCAGCGTATGGGCGAGGTCGGCGAAGGCGCGATCGTCCGGCCGCCGTTCCACTGTGACTACGGCTACAACATCCGGCTCAGCCGCGGCGTGTTCATGAATTTCAACTGCGTCGTGCTGGACGTGTGCGAGGTCGAGATCGGCGACCAGACCCAGATTGGTCCGGGGGTACAGATCCTCACCGCCGACCATCCTCGCGATCCGGTCCAGCGGGCTCAAGGGATCGAGTTCGGCCGGTCCATCACGATCGGAAGGAACGTCTGGATCGGTGGCGGTGCCATCATCCTGCCCGGCGTCACCATCGGCGATGACGCCATCATCGGTGCCGGATCGGTGGTCACGCGGGATGTGCCCCAGGGCGCGACCGCCGTGGGCAACCCGGCTCGCCTGAAGACCTAGACCCCCCAGGCCTGACCGCCGGCTCCGTAGGCATCGACCGCCTGGAACAACGCCGAGACCAGCGCCCGCTCCTCCTCGCTCATCTCCGGCTTCCAGACGTCGAAGATCAGGATGGTGCGGTCCTGACCGCTGTCGTTCGCGGCCTCATGCTCGATGGTGTCGTCGAACGCCCAGGCCTCGCCCTCGCGCCATTCGCGCGTGTCATTGCCGACGCGGAACCGGCTGCCGGGCGGCGCGATCAGCGGCAAATGGCAGATCAGGCGCGTATTTATCAGGCCGTGGTGCGGCGGGATTCGCGCGCCGGCCTTCAGCTTCGAAAACAGGATCGACGGCGTCCGGCCCGGCACGCGGCACAGCGGGACCTCAGCCAGCGCCGCCAGGGTGCGCGGGCAGCGTCGGGCGATCCCGGGCTGTTCCTCCCCGTCCTTCCACAGAAACAGGGCGCTCCAGTCGGCGTTCGACATCATGCCGACGGCGTCCCGGTTGGGCCGGTCCGCACGCGGCTCGACATAGGGGCGGAACAGTTCGGGCTCGGCCAGCAACGCGTCCAGTTCGGCGCGAATCTCGCCCGCCGCCGCCTCGATCGCCCCCAGCCACGGCAGGGTCTCGCGAGGCTGGAACTGGACCTGGGGCAGGCCGGGAAACAGGTAGAAGCGCGGCTCCTGCTGGTACAGCCGTTTGCGGCCGGCCATCAGATCGAGGGACAGGGCGAAGCGATCGCTTGCGGTGGAGGTGCTGAAGCCCGCGCCGGCGAGGCTGGTCGACAGATGCGCCTCAAACCGTTGGGCCTGTGCCTCGACAGCGGCCCGGGCGCGGCGCAGGTCCGCGATCACACTGGCCGCCAGACCCCTGCCGTCGCCCGCCGTGCGCAGGGCCGAACTGTAGAAGCTGGCCGCGGCCCGGCTGTCGCCAAGCCCCTCAAGGGCGTCGCCCTTGGCGATAAGAGACGCCAGATCGCGCGGATTCGCGGCCAGCGCGCGGTCTGCCGCTTCGAGCGCGGCACGGAGGCCCTGTTCGGTGTTCGCCATTTGCAGATCGGAGGCGGGCTAACGGCGTCCGTCAAGATGAAAGCGTCAAACCGACCACGACAGGGGCCGATTGAACCTTCACCGTTCGAGCGCGTACTGGTGATCACCGCATTCGGAGTCGCCATGTCCATTGTACGTCCCACACCGTCGCAGATGACCCGTCGACTGGTGGTCCTGGCCGCCACGATCTTCGCCATCGTCATCGGCCAGACACAGGTTCTGCTTCAATGGGGCCAGAGCCCGGCCGAGTTTGCCGCCGACAGCGACACCACCCTGAAGGTCGCCGGCTACGCCTTCGCCATCTGGGGCGTGATCTATCTCTGGCTGGTCGTCTATGCGGTCCGGCAAGCCCTGCCCCAGACCGGGGAGAGTGTGCTGATCCATCGTCTGGGCTGGCCGTCTGTCGCCGCCCTGCTCGGCATCGGCTGGTGGGTCGTGGCGGCGGCCTTCGACCAGGAGATGGCGACGATCGTGCTGATCTTCGGCTCGCTGGCCGTCCTGTTGATTCCCCTGCTGGCCAATGCCGGTGCCATCCGCGCCCTGCCCCGCGGCGATCGTGACCGGTGGATGACCGTCTGGCCGCTGGCCATGCTGGCCGGCTGGCTGACCGTCGCGGCCCCGGTCAATCTGATCACCGTGGCCACCGGCAACGGCTGGCTGCCCGAGGTTCTGTCGCCGACCGTCTGGGCGATTCTGGCCATCGTCGTTGTCGCGGGCGTGGCGCTCGGCGTCACGCAGCGGCTGCGGACCCTGGCCTATGGCCTGCCGATCGCCTGGGGATTGCTTGGTGCCTTCGTCGCCGAGCAGGCGCGCAACCCGATGCTGGCCTATGTGGCGCTGGCCGCCGGCGTGACCGTTCTGGTGGGGGCCATCGTGCTGTCATTCCGCCTGCGCGCCGGCGTCGAACGGACGACCGCCTGAGCCCTGATCTTGCACGCGTCCCAAGCAGTGGCTGACACGACTCTGTTCAACGGCTAGAAGGCGCGCCCATGAGCGCTCCCCAAAAGACCATGGCCGAACTGGCCGCCGAATACGGCCTGGCTCCGAACGAGTATCAGGTCGTCCTGGACCGGCTGGGGCGCGAGCCCAACAACGTCGAACTCGGCGTGTTCTCGGTGATGTGGTCCGAGCACTGCTCGTACAAGTCGTCGAAAATTCACCTCGGCAAATTCCCGACCAAGGGTCCCCGCGTCATCTGCGGACCGGGCGAGAACGCCGGGGTCATCGACATCGACGATGGCGATGCGTGCATCTTCAAGATGGAGAGCCACAACCACCCGAGCTTCATCGAGCCCTATCAAGGTGCGGCGACGGGCGTGGGCGGCATCATGCGCGACGTCTTCACCATGGGCGCGCGGCCCGTGGCCCTGCTCAACGCCCTGCGCTTCGGCGATCCGTCTCACGAGAAGACGAAGCGGCTGGTCAAGGGCGTGGTCTCCGGCATCGGCGGCTATGGCAACTGCGTCGGCGTGCCGACGGTGGCCGGTGAGACCAATTTCCACGCCGGCTACAACGGCAACATCCTGGTCAACGCCATGTGCGTGGGCGTGGCCAAGGCCGATGCCCTTTTCTATTCGGCCGCCCCGGCGCCGGGCCTGTCGGTGGTCTATTTCGGATCCAAGACCGGCCGCGACGGCATCCACGGCGCGACCATGGCTTCCGCCGAGTTTGATGAGGATTCGGACGAGAAGCGCCCGACGGTGCAGGTCGGCGATCCCTTCGCCGAGAAACTGCTGATCGAGGCGACACTCGAACTGATGGCCTCGGGCGCGGTCGCCGCCATTCAGGACATGGGCGCCGCGGGCCTGACCTCATCCTCGGTCGAAATGGCCGGCAAGGGCGCAGTCGGCATCGAGCTGAACATGGACGCCGTGCCCCAGCGCGAAGAGGGGATGACGGCCTATGAAATGATGCTGTCGGAAAGCCAGGAGCGGATGCTGGCGGTGCTGAAGCCGGGCCGCGAGGAAGACGGCCACCGGATCTTCAGGAAGTGGGGACTGGACGCCGCCGTGATCGGCGTCACCACCGACACCGGTCGGCTGGTGCTGAAGCACCATGGCGAAACGGTCTGCGACGTGCCGCTGGCCCCGCTGTTCGACGACGCGCCCCTGTATGATCGTCCGTGGGTCCAGCCCACGCTCCAGCCCCGCCTCGCCCCGGCCGACGTCCCCGCGCCCGAGAGCTGGGTCGATGCGGTGATCAAGGTGGTCTGCTGCCCCGACATGGCGTCCAAGCGCTGGATCTGGGAGCAGTATGATCGCCACGTCATGGCCGACACCCTGCACGACTCGGCCACCGCCGCCGACGCGGGCGTGGTGCGGGTGCACGGTACGGACAAGGGTCTGGCCATGACCTCGGACTGCACGCCCCGCTATGTCCAGGCCGACCCCTATGAGGGCGGCAAACAGGCCGTGGCAGAGGCCTGGCGCAACCTGACCGCCGTCGGCAGCCGGCCCATCGCCATCACCGACAACCTCAATTTCGGCAATCCGCAGCGGCCCGAGATCATGGGCCAGATCGTCCGCGCCATCGACGGCATGGCCGAGGCCTGCCGCGTGCTGGACTTCCCGGTCGTGAGCGGCAACGTCAGCCTCTATAACGAGACCAACGGCGCGGCCATTCCGCCGACCCCCACGGTCGGGGCTGTCGGCCTGCTGACCAACTACGATGTGGTGGTCGGCTTCGGCGGCATGGTCGAGGGCGATGTCCTTGTGCTGATCGGCGAGACCAGGGGCGAGCTCGGCTCCTCCATCTACCTGCGCGAAGTGCTGGGCCGCGAGGACGGTGCCCCGCCGCCGGTCGACCTCGCACTGGAGCGCCGGACCGGCGACTTCGTCCGCGAGCAGATCGAGGCCGGAGCCCTGACCTGTGTGCACGACCTGTCGGACGGCGGGCTGATCGGGGCGGCGGCGGACATCGCCCTTGCTTCCGACTGTGGTGTCGAACTGGATGCCAGCTCGGACGCCCACGCCCATATCCTGCTCTTCGGCGAGGACCAGGCGCGCTATCTCGTCGCCGTGGCCGATGCGACGGAGATCCTCACCGCCGCCCAGGCCGCCGGCCTGCGCGCCTCGGTGGTCGGCCGCGCCAACGGGCGGGATTTCGCCTCGGGCGGACCCGGCGGCGACCTCTTCCGCCTGCCGCTGGATCACCTGCGCGAGATGCATGAGAGCTGGATGCCGACCTGGATTGAAGGACACGCCTGATGCGCCTTGCCCCGATCGCCCTGACCGCCCTCGCCCTGACCCTGTCGGCCTGTGACGGCGGCGGAGATCCCGTCCAGCAGGCCCTGCGCGACGCCTCGGCCGAGAACCACGCCGCGACGGTGCAGGAGGGCGTTGTTTCCGCCCCGGCGCACGCGGTCAGCCATGGCGCGACGCCGGGCGACCAGGCCTTTGCCGCCTCCGAAGCCGCCATGCACGCCGACATGGCGAAGGCCTCGGGCGAGACCGTGGACGAGGCCTATATCGCCAAGATGATCGAACACCACCGCGGCGCCGTGGCCATGGCGGATGTTGCGCTGGCGCAGTCGCGCGACCCGGAAATCCTGCGCATGGCCCGGCTGGTCAAGGACGCGCAGACGCGGGAGATCGCCGAGATGCGGGCCTGGAGGCCTTCGCCCGCCGAGACCCGGTGACGCGCGTCACAAATCCGGGCTAGGTCTGGACCGTCGCCGTCCGGAGGTCCGCATGCGTTCGCTCGATTCTGTTTCCCGCCGAGGCCTCATGCTGGCGCTGGGTGCCGGCGGGGTCGTGCTGGGGTCCGGCCGCAAGGCCCTGGCCGATCCGGTCTTCGCCGAATACCCGTTCCAGCTGGGCATCGCCGCCGGCGATCCGACCCCTGACGGCTTCGTCATCTGGACGCGTCTGGCCCCCCGCCCGCTCGAGATCGGCCACGGCATGCCCTCGGCTCCGGTGCCGGTAAAATGGGAAGTCGCAACCGATCGCGGCTTTTCCAACGTGGCGCAGAGGGGCGAGGCGATCGCGCAACCCGAACTCGGCCACGCGGTCCACGTCGAGGTCGCGGGGCTGGAGCCCGGCCGCGACTATTTCTACCGCTTCACGGCCGGCACCGAACGCACCCCCTCGGGGCGGGCGAAAACGGCCCCGGCTGTCGGTGCGTCGGTGGCGCAGGCCCGGTTCGGCGTGCTGGGCTGCCAAGCCTATGAGCAGGGCTTCTACACCGCCCACCGCAAGATCGCGGGCGAGGACCTGGACTTCGTCTACTGCTACGGCGACTACATCTACGAGGGTCGCGGCAACCGGACCTACACCGGCTCGGGCGGGACCATCGAAAACCCGCGCCAGCATCTGGGCGGCGAGGTCTACAGCCTCGACGACTACCGGCGGCGCTACGCCCAGTACAAGCTGGACACCGACCTGCAGGCCAGCCACGCCGCGGCCGCGTGGTTCGTCACCTGGGACGACCACGAGATCGCGAACAACTGGGTCTCCGACATCGACGACGGCGTGCCGCCCGAGGTCTTCATGCTGCGCCGGCAGGCGGCGGCCCAGGCCTTCTATGAGCATATGCCGCTGCGCCGGTCGGCCTTCCCGCGCGGGGCGGAGATGCAGCTGTATCGTCACGCCGCATGGGGCGACTTGCTGGACCTCAACTTCCTCGACACCCGGTCGAACCGTTCGGACCAGCCCTGCGACGACGCATGGGCCACGACCTGCGCCGCCGTGTCGGCCCGCGATGCCCAGGTGCTCGGTCAGGCCCAGGAGGCCTGGCTGTACCGCAACCTCGACCAGTCGCAGGCGCACTGGAAGGTGCTGGCCCAGCAGATCATGGTGATGGATCTGGACCGCAAGGAGGGCCCGGAGCCCGGCTACAATCTCGACAGCTGGGCGGGCTATGCGATCCCGCGGCAACGGCTGCTCGACCGGCTGCGGGAACGCCGGATCGGCAACACCATCGTCCTGACCGGCGACGAGCATCAGAACTATGCGGGTGAGCTCTACCGCGACAGCCGCAACCCGGAAGGCGCGCCGATCGCCTCGGAATTCGTGGGCACCTCGATCAGCTCATCGGGCGACGGTCAGGATCAGCGGGCGGACGGGCGGCGCTATCTGGCCGACAATCCGTTCCTGAAGTTCAACAACGCCCAGCGCGGCTATGTCGTCTGCGACGTGACGCCAGAGCGCTGGCAGACCGAGTTCAAGGTGCTGGACAAGGTGTCGGAACGGGGCGGCACGCTGACCACGCGCGCGAAATTCGCTGTTGCCAGCGGGGACGCGCGGGTGGTCGCGGCCTGATTCAGAGGTCGAGCCGGTCCGCCAGCAAGGCGACCAGTCGATCAGGCTTGCCGTCGAACAGCCGGTCCAGCAGGTCCTGCACCTCGCCCTCGACATAGGCCTGGCGGTCGATGACGGCGTGATAGCGCAGGCGGCCGTCGTCCTTCTGCGAACGGACCGCCCCCTTCTGCATCAGGCGATGCAGAAGGGTCTTGATGGTCGCGTCCGCCCAGGGCTGGCCGGCCCTCACCTCCTCGATCAGGGAGGCGAAAGACAGGGGGCCGCGCCTCCAGAGCGCGGCGAGCACCGCGCTCTCGGCCTGGGTGGCCAGTATGCGCGCCGGGTTCAGGATCGCAGCACCGTGCGGTCGATCCGGGCCTCAATGATCCAGTGGCAGACCACCCCGACACCGCCCGCGATCAGGCCGGCGAGGACGGGAGACAGGGATGGGCGCACGGCGAGACCTTCAGACTACGTTTGTAATCCTATGAGATTACGCTCGTAAACTTTTCCGTCAAGCCGGTACAGGAATCGCCTGGCTCAACCGTCCGCCGACCCGGATCGGTTCGACCCGCGTGGCCAGACCGGTCTTGTCGTCGGTCTCGACATAGACGCCGCAGATGGTCGCCGGGCCGTGCGCGGGGGTGTAGCGCCCGCCCGACAGCCGGGTCGTGAACCGCCGCAGGGGCTCTTCCTTCTCATTACCGATGACGCTGTCGTAGTCGCAGCAGCCGCCGGCGTCGGTCTGGTAGGCCGTGCCGCCAGGCAGGATCTGGCAGTCGGCGGTCGGGACATGGGTGTGGGTGCCGACCACCAGCGAGGCGCGGCCGTCGCAGAAATGGCCCATGGCCATCTTCTCGGAGGTCGCCTCGCAATGCATGTCGACGATGATGGCGTCGGCGGCCATGCCCATCGGACAGGCGGCCAGCTCTTTCTCGACCGCGCTGAACGGGCAGTCCATCGGATCCATGTGGATGCGGCCCAGCACATTCATGACCAGCACGGTCTTGCCGCTCTGGGTCTCGAACAGATTGGCGCCCGCCCCGGGGGCGTCCATCAGGCGCGGATAGTTGGCCGGGCGGATCAGGCGCGGCTCGCGCACGATATAGGTCAGGGCCTCGCGCTGGTCCCAGCTGTGATTGCCCAGCGTCAGGCAGTCGGCACCGGCCATGAACAGCTCGCGCGCCGTGTTCTCGGTGATGCCGAAACCGCCCGCGGCGTTCTCTGCATTGACCACCACGAAATCGAGTTTCAGGTCGCGCTTCAGGCCGGGCAGGTGATCGCTCAGCCCGTCCCGTCCGGACTTGCCGACGACATCACCGAAAAAAGCCAGTCTCATGCGAAGGGTCTATAGCCGGTCTCGGTCAGAACGCCATGCAGACGGATGTCGTGGGATTCGACGGGCAGGTCGTCGACCTGCTGGCCGGCATAGGCGAAGCCGATCCGGGTGACATCAGGCCGCGCGGCGAAGGTCCGGTCGTAATAGCCCCCGCCCTGCCCCAGCCGACCGCCCCGGGCATCGAAGGCCAGCAGCGGCGTCAGGATCAGATCGGGCTCAACCACCTCGGCGAGCGGAAACGGCGCGGGTACGCCGGCTTCGTCCAGTTCCAGCGGCTCGCCCGGAGACCATCGACGGAAGATCATCGGGGCGTCCCGCTCGATCACCACCGGCAGGCAGAGTTCGCGGCCGGCCTGGATCAGGGCGTGCGACAGGGCCTCGACGTCCAGTTCGGATCCGATGGCGCGATAGACGGCGACGACCCGTCCGGGCGGCAGGGCCCCGGCCTGTTCCGCTGCGCGGCCGGCCGCACCCGCATCCAGCCCGGCCAGACGCTTGCGGGCGGCCCGCATGGCGGCGCGGAGCTGATGTTTGTCAGTCATGAAAGAAGCCGCCGGCCGCGTCGAACACGCCGGCCAGCCGTACCGCGCGCAGCAACCGCGCTCAAGCAGCGCGCGGCCGCATCGCGGGCGTCAGCGTCCGGAAAAGGGGAAGGGTTGGCGGCGCCGCAAGAACCGTGAAGGGCGTTTAAATCCTCTCGACCTGGGTAGCCAGGTGGGCGCCGTGTGCCCAGGCCCACGGGCCTGATCAGGGACAGCTCCCTTTGAGTGAATTAAGGTCGCAAGGAAATGTTGCCTTCGACGAGAGCCGCAGCAGGACCCGCCGTTGACCAAGATAGTCCCTAAGCGGGGGCGGAACAATGGCCGGGGGTCACAGACCCTGGGCGATCTTCTCCAGCCGGGCCGCGACGGCGTTCAGCGCCTCGGCCACGCCGTCGGTCGAGGCAGAGGCCGCGGCGGCCACGGCGGAGGCACCGGGATTGCCCAGCCGGACCTCATGCAGTTCGTCGGCCAGCATCAGCCCCGCCATGAGGAACAGGCGGATGTCGCCGACATGGCCGACCTCGCCCGCCACCTGACGCACATGGCCGTCAAACTGTTTGGCGAGGATGCGGACGCGCTCTTCCTGGCCGTCGGCGCAACCGACGGCATAGGGGCGGCCGTTGATCTCGACGGTCACCGTCGCCATCAGCGGGCCTCCTGTTCGGCAAGACTTTCGCGAATCGCATCGGCGGCGTGCGACAGGGCCTCGGCGGCATCCCGGCCGGCGGCTTCCAGCTCATGGATGCGCGCGCGGTCTGTCTCGGTCGACGGTTCAGGCGCGAACAGGTCGTCGTCCGGCACGCGGCTGGAGCC
Organism: Aquidulcibacter paucihalophilus; assembly: GCA_030285985.1. NCBI lineage: Bacteria > Pseudomonadati > Pseudomonadota > Alphaproteobacteria > Caulobacterales > Caulobacteraceae > Aquidulcibacter > Aquidulcibacter paucihalophilus. Next base: position 970,441 of record CP127384.1, on the reverse strand, counting down.
GGCCGCCCGGCTCTTGAGCTCCAGCAGACGGCGTTCCAGCAGCGCCAGCGCGCGGTCGACTCGGTCCTTGGCGGCCGATGCAGCGTCCATTCGGGTCACATCCTCCAGAATCCGTATAGAACCCGCCGACGCGTCGGGGTAAAGCGGCGCGCCTCCCTTTTTCCGCCTCCCGACGAAAGTGCCGCCCGTGGCCAACAGCAAGACCGTATCCGAAAAAGCTACGCCCAAGCAGATGGCCGACGCCATCCGGGTGCTGTCCATGGACGGGGTCGAGAAGGCGAAGAGCGGCCACCCCGGCATGCCGATGGGCATGGCCGATGTGGCCACGGTGCTGTTCTCGAAATTCCTGAAGTTCGACGCCAGCCGCCCCGACTGGGCGGACCGGGATCGTTTCATCCTGTCGGCCGGCCACGGCTCGATGCTGATCTACAGCCTGCTGCACCTGACCGGCTACAAGGCCGCGACCAGGGACGAGCTGTCGAACTTCCGCCAGTGGGGCTCGAAGACCGCGGGTCACCCCGAGTTCGGCCATATGCCGGGCGTGGAGACGACCACCGGTCCGCTGGGCCAGGGCCTCGCCAACAGCGTCGGCTTCGCCATGGCCGAGCGCCATCTGGCCGCCAAATACGGCAAGGACCTGGTCGACCACCGCACCTGGGTGATCGCCGGCGACGGCTGTCTGATGGAGGGCGTGTCGCAGGAGGCGATCGCCCTGGCCGGCCGTTACAAGCTGAACAAGCTGACCGTGCTGTGGGACGACAACGCCATCACCATCGACGGGGCCGTTTCCCTGTCGGACGCCACCGACCAGAAGGCACGCTTCAAGGCCGCCGGCTGGGCCGTCAAGGCCATCGACGGCCACGACATGAAGGCCATCAAGTCAGCCCTGCAGTGGGCGACGCGCCAGGACAAGCCGACCCTCATCGCCTGCAGGACGAAGATCGGCCGCGGCGCCGCCACCATGGAAGGCAGCCACAAGACCCACGGTGCCGCGCTGGGCGCGGCCGAGATCGCGGCCACGCGCCTCGGTCTGTCGTGGACCCACGAGCCGTTCGAACTGCCTGAGGCGATCGAAAAGGCCTGGAAGAAGGTCGGACGCCGCGGCGCGAAGGAGCGCAAGGCCTGGGAAGCCCGGCTGAACGCCTCGTCGCAGGCGGCCGACTTCACGCGGGCCATGAAGGGCGACCTGCCGGCGGGTGCCTTCGACGCCCTGAATGCGAAGATCGCCGAACTGGTCGAGACGAAGCCGGCCCAGGCCACGCGCCAGTCGTCGGGCGCGGCGCTGGACGAACTGTTCGCCGCCATCCCCGAACTGGTCGGCGGCTCGGCCGACCTGACCGGCTCGAACAACACCTTCGTCAAGGGCACGCCGATCTTCGACGCGCCGTCCTATGAAGGCCGCTACGTCAACTGGGGCATCCGCGAGTTCGGTATGGCCGCGGCCATGAACGGTATGGCGCTGCACGGCGGGATCATCCCCTACGGCGGCACCTTCATGGTGTTCTCGGACTACAGCCGCCCGGCGATCCGCCTCGGTGCCCTGATGGGCGTGCGGGCGATCCACGTCCTGACCCATGACAGCATCGGCCTCGGCGAGGACGGCCCGACGCACCAGCCGGTCGAGCATCTGGCCGCCCTGCGCGCCATTCCGAACCTGCTCGTCTTCCGCCCGGCCGATACGGTCGAGGCCATGGAGTGCTGGCAGGCGGCGCTGGAGCACAAGACCGCACCCTCGGCCATGGCCCTGTCGCGTCAAAAGACCCCGGCCGTGCGCACCGTCGCTTCGGACGGAAATCTGTCGGCCAGGGGGGCCTATGAAATCCGGGCCGCCAAGGGCACGGCGAAAGTCACCCTGTTCGGCACGGGCACGGAACTGGCGCTCGCGCTCGCCGCCGCCGATGTGCTGGAGGCCGAAGGCACGCCGACCCGCGTCGTCTCGGTTCCCTGTTTCGAGCTCTTCTTTGAGCAGACCGCCAAATACCAGGCCTCGGTCATCGGCCGCGGCACGGTCCGCGTCGCCGTCGAGGCCGCCATCCAGCAGGGCTGGGAACGGTTCATCGGCGAGGACGGTGCCTTCGTCGGCATGACCGGTTTCGGTGCCAGCGCTCCGGCCGAAGTTCTGTACGAGAAGTTCGGGATCACCACGGACGCGGTGGTCGCGGCGGCGAAGGCACGGCTCAAGGGCTGATGGCCCACATCGCCGCCTTCAGCCTGCTGGTCCGCGACTATGACGAGGCCATCGCCTTCTATGTCGGCAAGCTGGGGTTTGAACTGAGCGAAGACGCCGATCGGGGCGGGGGCAAGCGATGGGTCCGGGTCACGCCGCGCGGCGGCCAGACCTCCCTGCTGCTCGCGCGCGCCGTAACGGACGAACAGCGGGCCGCGGTCGGCAACCAGTCCGGCGGGCGCGTCTGGCTGTTCCTCGAGACCGAGGATTTCGACCGGGACCATGCGGCCTTCCTCACGGCAGGCGTCCACTTCCGCGAAACGCCCCGGCGCGAGGAGTACGGCGTGGTCGCCGTCTTCGAGGATCTGTACGGCAACGCCTGGGATCTGATCGAACCGGCCGGGGAGACGAGATGAGTTTGCGAAGCGCGATCGCGGCCCTGTTGGCGACCGGCGCGATTCTGGCGGCGGCATCGCCAGTCGAGGCGCAGTCGGAACCGACGCCGATCGTCATCGGCCAGTCCTACGCCCTGCCCTCCGCAGTCCTGGGCGCGACGCGCGAGATCAATGTCTGGCTCCCGCCCGGCTATGCAGAAAGTGGCCGCAGCTACCCGGTGCTCTATCTGCTGGATGGCGGGACGACCTGGCAGGACTTCCATCACATCTCGGGCCTGGCCCAGCTGGGCACAGTCAACGGCACGACGCGGGACATCATCCTGATCGGGATCGCCTCGGTGGATCGCCGCAACGAACTGGCCCTGCCGACAGAAAACCCGGAACTGATCGCGCGCTATCCGACACACGGCCAGTCCGAACGGTTTCGGCGCTTCATCGCCGATGAGGTCCAGCCGTTCGTCGAGTCCCGCTTCCGCACCAACGGCGAGACCGCGCTGATGGGCGAGTCGCTGGCGGGTCTCTTCGTCGTTGAGACCTTCCTCAAGGAACCGCAGATGTTCGACGCCTGGGTCGCCGTGAGCCCCAGCCTTTGGTGGGACGGCGGACGGTTGGCGCAACAGTCGGGCGCTCACCTTCGCGACCATTCGAACGATGCGCGTACCCTGATCCTGACCATGGGGAACGAGGGGGCCGAAGCGCAGGCGCTGATGGAGACCCTGACCGCCAACCTGCGGGAACACGCCAGCCCCGGCTTGACCTGGACCTTCCAGCCGCGCCCGGATGAAACCCACGCCACCATCTATCACGGGGCCGCGCTCGACGCGGTCCGCCGCCTGTACGCCGTACCCCCGCCCGCGAACTGACCGCTGGAAAGCAACCCATGAAACTCGGCACCCCTCTCTCCGACAGCGCCGTCCGCGTCATGCTTCTCGGCGCGGGCGAGCTCGGCAAGGAGGTGGCCATCGAGCTGCAGCGGCTGGGTGCCGAGGTCATCGCTGTCGACCGCTATCCCAACGCCCCCGCCATGCAGGTGGCCCATCGCAGCCACGTCATTCCGATGACCGATCCGCAGGTGCTGAACGGCGTCATCCTGGCCGAGGCCCCGCACATCATCGTGCCCGAGATCGAGGCCATCGCCACGGATGTGCTGGCGCAGATCGAGGCCGCCGGGCTGGCGACGGTGATCCCGACCGCGCGGGCCACCCAGCTGACCATGAACCGCGAGGGCATCCGCCGGCTGGCCGCCGAGGACCTCGGCCTGCCCACCAGCCCCTATGCCTTCGCCACCTCCGCCGCCGAACTGGCCGAGGCGGCCCACCGCATCGGCCTGCCGGTCTTCATCAAGCCGGTGATGTCGTCGTCGGGGAAGGGCCAGTCGATGATCGACGCGCTCGAGGACGCCGCCAACGCGTGGGCCTATGCCCAGTCCGGCGGGCGGGTCGAGACCGCGACGGTGATCGTCGAAGGCCGGATCGATTTCGACTTCGAAATCACCCTGCTGACCGTTCGCTCCCTGCGTGACGGCGCGGTTCGCACCGACTTCTGCGCCCCCATCGGCCACCGTCAGGTCAAGGGCGACTATGTCGAGAGCTGGCAGCCGCAGGCGATGACGCCCGCCGCCCTCGCCTCGGCACAGGACATCGCCCGCAAGGTCACCGATGCGCTCGGCGGCCTCGGGGTGTTCGGAGTCGAGCTGTTCGTGAAGGGCGACCAGGTCTGGTTCTCGGAGGTGTCGCCGCGACCGCACGACACGGGCCTGGTGACCCTCGCGACCCAGACCATGAGCGAATTCGCCCTGCACGCCCGCGCCATCCTCGGCCTGCCCGTCGACGTCAGCCAGCGCGACATCGGTGCCAGCGCGGTCATCTATGGCGGCATGGATGCGGTGGGGGTCGCCTTCGAGGGCGTGGCGGAGGCCCTGTCGGTGCCGACCGCCGACCTTCGCCTGTTCGGCAAGCCCGAGAGCTATGTCAGCCGCCGCATGGGCGTGGCCACGGCGCGCGGCGACACCGTCGAACAGGCCCGCGAACGCGCGCGCGAGGCGGCGTCGCGGGTTCGGGTGGTCGCGGGCTAGAGCGCCGGGGCGGCCTGGAGCGCCACCACGGGCCCGGAACGGGGGCCGGCCAGGGCGGCCAGGGCGGCCCCCAGACCGGGGTCACGACCGGCAAGCCGGTCCTCCGGGGTCAGGGGCGCGGCCACATCGGGCGTCACGCCGCGCTTTTCGAGCCGAACCCCGCCGACCGTGACGAAGTCAGCCCGACTGAGGCTCAGGCGTCCGCCGTCCGGCAGCCGGGTCTCCTGGGAGATCAGGACGGACCCCGCCGTAGGAGCCCCGACCACCACCGCGCGTCCCGCCTCCTGAAGAGCGGCGGGCGTCAGCTCGGCGGCGCTGCGGCTGTTGGCGTCCACCAGAATCGCCACCTCGTTCGTCACGGGCTGATCCAGATCGCCGCAGCCGCCGGCGGTCCTCAGGTCCACCCGGCGACCCGAGCGGCCTGTGCGCGCGGCCCACAGCCGGTCACGCGGCAGGAAACAGCTCAGCACGGCATCGGCCTCGGCCAGCCGCCCACCGGGGTTGCCGCGCAGATCGATGATCACGTCCGTCTCGGGCGGCAGGTTCGCCAGTTGATCGCCCATCCACCGGCCCAGCCCCGCCTCGAAGCCGTCCACGGTCAGCACCAGCACACCCGGTCGGGAATGGTCAGCGACAAAGGCCGGCGCGGGCTCCATCAGGCGCGGGATCAGGGTCAGGGTCCGGGCTGCGCCGTCGGTATCGACCAGCGACAGGGTCACGGGCCGACCCTCGGCAATATCCTGTTCGGGGGTCCATGGTGCCCCTTCGCCGGTGACCAGCCGCCAGCCCACAGCCAGACCGGCCTCTGCGGCGGGCGAGTCCGGCCGGACCTGTTCGATCAGATAGCTTTCGCCCGACGGCTCGGGGCGCAGGGACACGCCGATGGCGGCGCGGCGCTGACGGACCGTGTCCTGGCGGCGAGCCACGGCCGGCGGAGAGGCCCCCGCATGGTCGTCGTCCAGCAGATCGAGCATCTCACCGAGCGCGCGGTAAAGGGTCCGGTCGTCCGGCGCCGCGAGCGCGACCGGCCGCCAGGTCCGGCGCGCAGCGTTCCAGTCCACGCCGTGCAGCTCGGGATCGTAATACTGGCCCCGCACCTCATACCAGACGCGGTCAAAGACCCGTTGGTTCATCCGGGCCCGCTCGGGACTGGCGACGGCTGCGGCGACAGGGACGGGCGTCGGCGCCTCGGGATCGGCCGCAAGGACAGGCGCGGCGATGAGCACAAGACTCATCGCCGCCGTGACTGTCAGCATCCGGAAGGAGCGTCGCAGGATCATGGTGCCATTAGAGGGCACCAGGACCAGGGTTCAATCCACCAGGCCGCCCTACGGATCAGTCTTCACTGTTCTGTCGCATTTCAAAGCGATGCACGAAGACCTCGGTGCCGTCGCCGGAACCGCGCTCACCCGGCTCGATGAAGCCCGAACGATCGGCATCCATCCGCGCGAAGGCTTCGCGCAGGGGGGCGCTGAATTCGGCCTCGCTGACCTTGCCGTCGTTGTCGGAGTCCAGGTCGTTCTCACCGCCGGGGCCTCCGACGCGCCTGATCTCGACCCGCTGACCCGGCCCGCCCTCGCCGAGGGCCCCGCCGAGTTCGGCCAGACCCTCGGGGCCCGAGAAGACCATGACCCGGGGCTCACCGCCCGGCCCGTCTGCGCGGCGCAGCTCGATCCGCGGCGGCGCGCCGGCGGGGCCGTGGCCTCCGCCCGGCTGTTGCCCCCGTCGGGCCGACCATTCTGCCCAGGTTTCGCGGTGCCCCTCGGCACCGGCCGGGCCATCGGGCCCTCCGGGTCCGCTGTGGATCACGATCTCACGCCGGCCGTCTGCACCGGGCTCGCCGGCGACGAACTGTGTCTGGGTAACCACCCGCTCGACCCGGACACCCGGTTCGCCGCCACCGACACGATGGATCTCGATATGCCGCTCGCCCGGGCCACCCGGACCACCGGGACCATGCATCATCATGATGTCGTGATCGTCGCCCGCCATCTCCACATGACCGGCCGACAGTTCCCCGGTCGACAGGCGACCGTCGCTGTTCGCATCCATACGGGCGAAATGGTCGTTCATCGGCGCGGCGAACTCCTCGCGCGTGATCTGCCCGTCGCCATCCTTGTCGAGGCCGCCGGGTCCATCTGCGCCCATCAGCATGATCCGGGTACGGACCTCGGGCGGTGCGGGCGGGGCCGGCGGCTCCTGCAGCAGGGCGGCGGAAAGGGCGATCAGGGTCAGCATGAGCGGTCGGCTCCCGTTGTTGTGCGGCCCTTGTTCGAACACGGCCGGCTTGCCGGAGTGTTTCAGGCGTCGCGCCGTTTGTTTCAAAGCTGAAATGACGGCGAGCGTCAGGTTCGCCACAATGTCCTCCATGCAAGCCGACGCCGCTCCCCGTATTCTCGTTGTCGACGACGACCCCGGCATCCGCGAGGTGCTGTGCGACTATCTGGTCCTGCACGGCTACGACGCGGTCGGTGCCGCCTCGGCCGCGGAAATGGATCGTGCCGTCGCGCAGCAGGCACCGGATCTCATTGTGCTTGACCTGATGATGCCGGGCGAGGACGGGCTGTCGGTCTGCCGCCGTCTGGCCGGCAAGGGACCACCGATCGTCATGCTCTCGGCCATGGGCGAGGACACCGACCGGATCATCGGCCTGGAGCTCGGGGCCGACGACTACCTGGCCAAACCCTGCAATCCCCGCGAACTGCTGGCCCGCGTCCGCGCCGTGCTGCGCCGCCCGCGCGACGAAGCCGCGGCCGAAGGCCCGGCCCTGACCTTCGCCGGCTGGCGGCTTGATCTTCTGCGCAGGGAACTGACCCGGCCGGATGGGCGGGCCGTGTCCCTGTCGGCCGGGGAGTTCGCCCTGCTGCGCGCCTTCGCCGAACGGCCGGGCCGTGTCCTGACCCGCGACCAGCTGCTGGAACGCGCCCGGGGCGCCGAGGCCGATGTCTTCGACCGGGCCATGGATGTGCAGATCAGTCGGCTTCGAAAGAAGCTGGATGACGGCTCCGGTCTGGAAATGATCCAGACCCTGCGCGGCGAGGGCTATATGTTCGACGTCAGGGTCGAGCGCCACAACGGTCCGATCCGGGGTGCCGCATGAGGCGCCCCTCGTCCTTCCCCGTCATGGTCCAGGTAGCGGCCCTGGCCGTGCTGGCCGTGATCATGTCCCAGGCGGTGGCTTTCGGCGTGGTCGTGTTTGCGCCCGAGCCTCGCCCGGCCGGCTTCAGCATCGGCGCCGCGGCCGACGCCCTGAAGGGCGAGCCGGCCGAGACGGCCGACGGCCGCGCCCTGCGTCGCCGGATCGTCGACCGGCCGCCGGGACCGGAGATCGACAACGGGCTGGACCCGATGGCCCTGGCCATCCGCGCCGGACTCGCCCAGCGGCTGGGGGTTGAACCGGACGCTGTCAGGGTCACGGTCGATCACGGCCAGGGTCGCCGGCGCGCGCCCGGCCCGACTGAGGACGTCTCGGTCAACGGGCGTGTGGACTTCGTTCTGGTGCGCCCCGAATTCCGCCCCGACGGAGGTCCGGACAAGGTCGGGCGGGATGCACCACGCGCGCCGTCGGCTGCAGCGCCCGGCATCATGGTTCCTGTTCCTGCCCCCTCGTCCGAACAGACGGTGATCGTGCGTCGCGGTGCCGACATCGAGGCCCAGCTGCGGATGCACCACACCGGGCCTCCCGGTCCGCAGGGCGAGGCCTTCGTCATCGACCGGGAAACCCGCCAGTTCACCGTCCGGGCCGACAGCCTGACCTTCGCGCCCTTCTCCGCCTCCGTTCGACAGCCGGACGGACGCTGGGCCACGGTCGAGCCGCCGCGTGGCCTGCTTTCGCCCTGGCAGCAGCGCATTCTGCTGGCCCTCGGCATATCCATGCTGCTGCTGGCACCGCTGGTCTGGTGGATGGCGCGCAGGCTGACCCGGCCGATCCGCGTCTTTGCCGACGCCGCCGAACGGCTGGGTGCCGATCCCGAGGCCGAGCCGCTGACGCCCTCCGGCCCCAGCGAGGTGCGCACCGCCATCCACGCCTTCAACGACATGCAGGCCTCCCTGCGTGACCACATGCGCCGCCGGACCCAGACCGTCGCCGCGATCGCGCACGACCTGCGCACCCCCCTGACCCGTCTGCGCTTCCGCGCCGAACAGGCACCCGAGGCTGTGCGCGACCGCATGGCCGCTGACATCGAGGAGATGGATGCCCTCATCGCCCAGGCCATGGCCTATGTGCGGGGCGAGGCAACGCCTGAACGGCGCGAGACCTTCGATCTGGACGCGCTCGCCGCCGACTGCGCCGCGGGCTTCTCCGAGACCGGCGGTGCCGTGGCCTTCGACGGCGGCGGTGCCCTGGGGGTCGAGGCCGATCCCGCCGCCCTGCGGCGCGCCCTGGCCAACCTGATCGCCAACGCCGTCAAATACGGCGGCGCGGCCCGGGTGAAGGCCTTCGCCATGGACGGTCGCGCGGTGATCACGGTGGAGGATGACGGCCCCGGCCTGCCCGAAGACGAACTCGAGGCCGTGTTCGAGCCCTTCCACCGCGCGGAGCGTTCCCGCAGCCGCGAGACCGGCGGGGCGGGCCTTGGCCTGACCGTCGCCCGTCAGGCGGCGCGCGCCCATGGCGGCGATGTCACCCTGACCAACCGGAGCGACGGCGGCTTGGTCGCCCGGCTGGACCTCCCCCTGGCCTCAGCGGACTGACCGCCCGAAGCGTTACAGTCGATCACGTCTTGTTACGGGCGCGGGGTTGATCACCGCGCCCGTCGGCTTCATTGAAGCGCCAACCCTGACACCGCTTCTTCGGAGACCGCCCCATGACCGTCCGCGTCGCCATCAATGGTTTCGGCCGCATCGGCCGCCTCGTCCTGCGCTCCATCGTCGAGCACGGCCGTCGTGATATTGAAGTGGTGGCGATCAACGATCTGGGTCCGGTCGAGACCAACGCCCACCTGCTGAAGTATGACTCGGTCCACGGCCGCTTCCCCGGAACGATCGAACACGGCGACGGCTGGATCGACGTGGGCATGGGCAAGATCAGGGTCACCGCCGAGCGTGACCCGGCCAGGCTCCCGCACAAGGAGCTGAACGTCGACATCGCCTTCGAATGCACCGGCATCTTCACGACGAAGGAAAAGGCCTCGGCCCACCTGACCGCCGGCGCGAAGCGCGTTCTGGTCTCGGCCCCCTGCGACGGTGCCGACAAGACCATCGTCTACAAGGTCAACCATGAGACCCTGACCGCCGACGACATCATCGTCTCCAACGGCTCGTGCACCACCAACGCACTGGCCCCGGTGGCCAAGGTCCTGCACGACCTGTTCGGCATCGAGCGCGGCTATATGACCACCATCCACGCCTACACCGGCGACCAGCCGACGCTGGATACGATGCACAAGGACCTCTACCGCGGGCGCGCCGCCGCCCTGTCGATGATCCCGACCTCGACCGGTGCCGCCAAGGCCCTCGGCCTCGTCCTGCCGGCCCTGAAGGGCAAGCTCGACGGCTCCTCGATCCGCGTCCCGACCCCGAACGTCTCGGTCGTCGACCTGAAGGTCGTCGCCGGCCGCGAGGTCACCGTGGAAGAGATCAACGCCGCCATCCAGGCCGCCGCTGACGGCCCGATGAAGGGCGTTCTGGCCACCACCGACGAGGCCCTTGTCTCCACCGACCTCAATCACATCGCCGCCTCCTCCACCGCCGCCCTGCCCCAGACCCAGGTCGTCGATGGCAAGCTCGCCCGCGTCCTGACCTGGTACGACAACGAGTGGGGCTTCGCGACGCGGATGGCCGACACGGCGCTGGTGATGAGCAAGCTGATCTGATGGCTGCGTCTCCTCCCTGTCGCGAAGCGATGGGGAGGGGGACCACACGAAGTGTGGTGGAGGGGTACTTTCCGCCGCATCAAACTCTGGGGCGTTCGACCCCTCCGTCACGGCGCGAAGGTGCGCCGCGCCACCTCCCCATTCGCTTCGCGAACAGGGAGGAGACAGGAAAAGCGACCATGACTTTCCGCACCCTCGACGACGCCCCCGCCCTCGCCGGCAAGACCGCCCTCGTCCGCGTGGATTTCAACGTCCCGATGGAGGGCGGCAAGGTCACCGAGGACACCCGCCTGCGGGTCGCCCTGCCGACGATCAACAAGCTGCGCGATGCCGGTGCCCGGGTCGCCCTGCTGGCCCATTTCGACCGGCCCAAGGGCAAGGTCGTCCCCTCGATGAGCCTGCAGCCCGTGGTCGACGACCTCGAACACCTGCTCGGCGCCCCGGTCCGGTTCGCGACCGACTGCGTGGGGGATGAGGCGAAGGCCATGATCTCCGACCTGCCCTTGGGCGGCGTCGTCCTGCTCGAAAACGTCCGCTTCCACGCCGGGGAGGAGGCCAACGATCCGGCCTTCGCCGCCCAGCTGGCCGAACTCGGCGACGTCTATGTCAATGACGCCTTCTCCGCCGCCCACCGCGCCCACGCCTCGACCGAGGGCCTCGCCCGCCTGCTGCCCGCCTATGCCGGCGAGTCGATGCGCCGCGAGCTCGACGCGCTCGACGCCGCGCTCGGCAAGCCGAAGAAGCCGGTCATCGGCATCGTCGGCGGGGCCAAGGTCTCGACCAAGCTGGACCTGCTGAAGAACCTGGTCAGCAAGCTGGACCGGCTCGCCATAGGCGGCGGCATGGCCAACACCTTCCTGTTCGCGCAAGGGGTCGACATCGGCGGCTCCCTGGCCGAGCGCGACATGGCCGACACGGCCCGTGAGATCCTCGCCGAGGCGAAGGCCCGCGGCTGCGAGATCCTGCTGCCCGTGGACTTCGTCGTGGCCACCGAGGTCAAGCCCGGCGCGGCCGCCCGCCCCGTCGTCGCGGGTCAGCCGCTTTCCGCCGACGACAAGATACTCGACGCCGGCCCGGCCACCGTCGCGCGTCTCGTCGACGCCCTGACCGCCTCGAAAACGCTGATCTGGAACGGTCCGCTCGGCGTGTTCGAAGTGCCGCCGTTCGACGTGGCCACCGTCGCGGTTGCCCATCGTGCGGCCGCCCTCGCCAAAGCCGGCGTCCTGATCGCCGTCGGCGGCGGCGGCGACACGGTCGCGGCCCTGCATCACGCGGGCGTGGCGGACGACATGACCTTCGTTTCGACCGCCGGCGGGGCCTTCCTGGAGTGGATGGAAGGCAAGCCCCTGCCGGGCGTCGAGGCCTTGCGGGCCTGACGTCCTGCCGTCGCGAACGATGGCGGCCTGTAACAATGCGTGACTTCACGCGCCTCTGACGCTAGACAACCGGCAAAACTCACGGGCTCAGGAGACACCCCATGGCGCGCATCACGCTGCGACAGCTTCTCGATCACGCGGCGGAAAACGACTACGGCCTGCCCGCCTACAACATCAACAACATGGAACAGGGCCTGGCCATCATGGAGGCCGCCGAGGCGGTCAACGCCCCGGTCATCATCCAGGCCAGCCGCGGTGCCCGCAGCTACGCCAATGACATCGTCCTGGCCAAGCTGATCGACGCCCTGGCCGAACTGTATCCGCACATCCCGGTCTGCATGCACCAGGATCACGGGAATGGCCCGGCCACCTGCGCGACCGCCATCCAGTACGGCTTCACCTCGGTGATGATGGACGGCTCGCTGGAAGAGGACGCCAAGACCCCCGCCAGCTACGAGTACAACGTCGACGTCACCCGCCGCGTGGTCCAGATGGCCCACAGCTGCGGCGTCTCGGTCGAGGGCGAACTGGGTGTGCTGGGCTCTCTGGAAACCGGCATGGGCGAGGCCGAGGACGGCCACGGCTTCGAGGGCAAGCTGGATCACTCCGCCCTGCTGACCGACCCCGACCAGGCTGTGGACTTCGTCGGCCAGACCAAGGTTGATGCCCTCGCCATCGCCATGGGCACCAGCCACGGGGCCTACAAATTCAGCCGCCAGCCGGATGGCGAGGTCCTCGCCATGAACGTGATCGAGGAAATCCACCGCCGCCTGCCGGACACCCATCTGGTCATGCACGGCTCGTCCTCGGTGCCGCAGGACCTGCAGGACATCATCAACGCCTACGGCGGTCAGATGCCCCAGACCTGGGGCGTGCCGGTTGAGGAAATCCAGCGCGGCATCAAACACGGCGTGCGCAAGATCAACATCGACACCGACAACCGCATGGCCATGACCGGCGCGGTGCGCAAACTGCTGGCGGAAAAGCCGGGCGAGTTCGATCCGCGCGCCTGGCTGAAGCCCGCCAAGGAGGCCATGCGCAAGCTGTGCGTCGAGCGCTATCAGCAGTTCGGCTGCGAGGGCCAGGCCTCGAAGATCCGGCCGCTCTCCACGGCGCAGATGGCCCAGCGCTACGCCAGCGGGGAACTGAACCCGCACTTCGGCGCCTCGGCCTCCAAGGCCGCCTGATCCGTCAGAAGCGGCGGCTCACCAGCCGCCGTACTGACCCTGGAACCGACGGCGGACGTCCCGAACGTCGCGCTCGGCATCGTCGATCGCCCTCTGCGCCCGACGCCAGTCGCGCTCGGTGTCCGCCCGCTCGCGGCGGATTTCCTGGATGCGGTTGCGGATGGCATCGCGCTGCTCATCGGTCAGGCCTTCCGCCCGCGCCTCGGCCTGTTTGGCCGTGATCTTGTCGTCAAGCTCCTCCAGGCGCGAGCCGAGGCTTGCGACGCTACTGCGCGCATTCGTCAGCGCCTGTTCCGCCGCATAGACCACCTGGCCGTCCTGATAGGCCGGCAGGAATTCCTCCTCCTGCTGCCGCGTGCAGACCCCGTGATAGGTGTCGCCCTCCCGGCCTTCCCGGAACCCGCGCTCCCACCGGCAATAGCCGTTCAGCCCGTCGTTGCGGGCCGAGCTGTAGGCGACGACGTCGGGTGCCACGCCATATTCCGCGCAGGCCTTCTCATGGTCCGCCAGCAGGGTCATCGGCTGGCCTTCCAGCCCGTCACGATAGCCCACCTCGCCCCAGGCGCCGGCCAGGCATTGGTCCTTGGACATGGTCGCGCAGCTGGCCAGCGCGAGCGCCGCGCCTCCGGCGGCGGCAAGCAGCAACAATCTCATGGCCCGGCTCCGTCCCTGTAAGGTTGCCCGAGGATGGCCCAGCTTGGCTGTTTCGCCAAGATCGCACATTGCCTGCAGGCGGTTGCGGCGTGCTAGACCGCCCTGCCGCCCGGCCCGAGCGGCGGAGCGCCCCGTGTCTGACGACCCCCTGATCGAAGAATTCGCCGCCGACGAAGACCTCCCGCCGGTTCTGGAGGCCAGGCTCACGACGGGTGGTGCCCGTCTCGACAAGACCCTGTCCGACCTCTTTCCGACCCTGTCCCGCGCCCGCGTCCAGGTCCTGCTGGCGGACGGTGCCGTGACACGCGACGGCCAGCCGGTTTCCAACGCCTCGGCCAAGGCCCTGCCCGGCCTCTATGCCGTCGCCATGCCGGCGGTCATCTCCGCCATTCCCCAGCCCGAGAACATTCCGCTGACCGTCCTGTTCGAGGACGCGCATCTGATCGTCATCGACAAGCCTGCGGGGATGGCAGTCCACCCCGCTCCCGGCAGCGAGACCGGCACCCTCGTCAACGCCCTGCTGCACCATTGCGCCACCTCGCTCTCCGGCATCGGCGGTGTCGCCCGTCCCGGAATCGTCCACCGGCTCGACAAACACACCTCCGGCGTCATGGTCGCGGCCAAGTCGGACGCCGCCCATGCCGGTCTGTCCGCCCTGTTCGCCGCCCACGATATCGAGCGGACCTATATCGCCCTGGTCCGTGGCGCGCCGCAGCCCGAGAAGGGCCGCATCGTCTCAAACCTCGGTCGCTCGACCGGTGATCGCAAGAAGATGGCGGTGCTCAGGGTCGGCGGTCGGGAAGCCATCACCGACTATGTGGTCGAGGCCATGTTCGGCGCATCGCCGAGAAAGGGCAGTCGGCCGGCCACTCCGCCCCTCGCCGCCCGCGTCGCCTGCACCCTCCACACCGGCCGCACCCATCAGATCCGCGTGCACATGGCCTCAAAAGGCTCTCCGCTGCTGGGCGACCCCGTCTACGGCACGGGCAGTCCGGCCAATCCGGTCCGCGCCGCCATCGAGACCGCCGGCCTGACCCGCCAGGCGCTCCACGCGACCATTCTCGGCTTCGACCACCCGGTCACCGGCGAGGCCCTGCGGTTCGAGACGTCGCCGCCGGCCGACATGCTGATACTTGAAGCGGCGCTCGCTGGCCTGTGAGCCCGGGGCGGAGGATTTGATCTCGATCAAGGCCCCGCTCTTCGAGCCCGGATATACTGGGGCCTCCATCGGAGGTGAAGCATGACCCACCTGGATATCGGCCGGACCGGCCTGGCGTTCGGAATCTTTCTGGGTGCCCTTCATGCGGTCTGGGCCGGGATTGTCGCGGCAGGATGGGGTCAGGCGCTCATGGACCTGATCTTCACCCTGCACTTTATCGATCCGCCCTATCGCGTTGCCGCCTTCCGGCTGGACACGGCAGCCCTGCTGGTCGGTCTCACCTTCGCAATCGGCGGCCTCTCGGGCCTGGCCTTCGCAGCGGGGTGGAACGCACTGGCTCGCCGCCGCCCCTGACGCGGGTTCAAATCACTAGTCCGTCTTGATTAAGGACTGACTATTCTGTAAGCCTTCCGTATCTGGTGCCGTGGCGCCGGGGCAACGGTCACGCTTTCGTGTGACCATCCGCCACTGACAAGTGCGGAAACCCGACCCTATGTCATCCGTTGAGGGGTGAGGCGGCGGTGCACATTGGGTGGCCGCCTCCGAAGAGCCCGCTCGTTTTCACGGTCGGAGGGACCATATGGCTGTAACCAGATCACTCGCGGTGATGTCGCCTGAACAGGGGCTGTCGCGATACCTGACGGAAATCCGCAAGTTCCCCATGCTTGCGAAAGACGAAGAATTCATGCTCGCCAAACGCTGGACCGAGCACCAGGACGCCGAGAGCGCCCACCGCCTTGTGACATCGCACCTGCGCCTCGTGGCCAAGATCGCCATGGGTTATCGCGGCTACGGCCTGCCGATCGGCGAGGTGATCTCAGAGGGCAACGTCGGCCTGATGCAGGCCGTCAAGAAATTCGATCCGGACAAGGGCTTCCGCCTGGCGACCTACGCCATGTGGTGGATCCGCGCCTCGATCCAGGAATACATCCTGCGCAGCTGGTCGCTCGTGAAGATGGGCACCACGGCCGCGCAGAAGAAGCTGTTCTTCAACCTGCGCAAGGCCAAGAGCCAGATCTCGGCCTTCGAGGAAGGCGACCTGCGTCCCGAACACCTCTCGGCGATCGCCACCAAGCTGGGCGTGTCCGAGGAAGAGGTCACCAACATGAACCGCCGCCTCGGCGGCGACGCCTCACTGAACGCGCCCCTGCGCGCCGACGGCGAGAGCGAGTGGCAGGACTGGCTGGCCGACGACACGGCGGTCTCGCAGGAGACCCAGCTCGCCGAGGACGAAGAGAAATCGATCCGCCGCGGCCTGCTGGAAGAGGCCATGCATGAGCTGACCGACCGCGAGAAGCACATCCTCACGGAACGCCGCCTGAAGGACGATCCGGTCACGCTCGAGGAACTCGCCGGCCAGTACGGCGTGTCCCGCGAACGCGTGCGCCAGATCGAGGTCCGCGCCTTCGAGAAGCTACAGAAGGCCATGCGCGCCGCCGCCGAAGAGCGGAACCTGGTCGACGCATAGATGCCGCGGGTGGGTGGCCCCGACGGGCCGCTCACCTTCAGGTCACCGCGGCCACCGTCTGGAACCGGGCATCCCGCCAGCTCTCGCTGTCGAGAATCTCGCCGAGGACCTCGACCGCATCCCAGACGTCTGTGCGACGCACGTACAGCGGCGCGAAACCGAACCGGATCACATCCGGCGCGCGGAAATCGCCGATCACGCCCCGCGCGATGAGATTCTGCATCACGGCCCAGCCGTGCGGGTGGGTGAACGAGACCTGCCCGCCGCGCGCCGTCGCCTCACGCGGACTGGCCAGCGCCAGACCCTTGTCGGCGCATCGCGCCTCGACCCGTTCAATGAACAGGTCGCCCAGCGCGCCCGCCTTCGCCCGCGCCGTCGCCATCTGCACCCCGTCGAACGCGTCCAGCGCGGCATTGAGCGCGGTCAGGCTCAGGATCGGCGGCGTGCCGCACAGCCACCGGTCGATGCCCGCGGCCGGCGCATAGTCGTCGACGAAATCGAACGGTCGCGCATGGCCCATCCAGCCTGACAGCGGATTGCGCAGCCCGGACTGGTGGCGTCGGGCCACGAACAGATACGCCGGCGCGCCCGGACCGCCGTTCAGATATTTGTAGCCGCAGCCCGCCGCCAGATCGGCACCGTCGCGGTTCAGATCGACGTCCAGAACACCGGCGCTATGGCTCAGGTCCCACAGACCCAGCGCGCCCACCGCCCGGATCGCGGCGCTCAGCCCTGCCATGTCCCGCACCGCGCCGCTGCGGTAGTGGACGTGGCTCAGCAGGACCACCGCCACCCGGTCGTCCAGCGCGGCCTCGATCCCGCCCGGCTCAACGACGCGCAGTTCGACATCCGGCATCAAGCCCGCCAGTCCCTGCAGGATGTAGAGATCCGTCGGGAAATCGCCCCCTTCGGTCAGTACGACCCGCCGATCTCCCCGGGCACCCACGGCGGCCGCCGCCAGTTTGAACAGGTTCACGGACACGGAATCGGCCGCCACAACCTCGTCCGCTTCTGCACCGATCAGCCGCGCGATCTTGCTCCCGACCCTCTGTGGCAAACCGATCCAGCCGTGCTTGTTCCAGCTGGCGATCAGATCGCCGCCCCACTGCCGCTCGACCGCGGCCCCCACGGCCTCCGCGGACGCAACGGGCAGGGCCCCCAGCGAATTGCCGTCGAGATAGATCACCTTATCGGGCAGACTGAACCGTTCGCGCACCGCGCCCAGCGGGTCGGTGGCGTCCCGGTCCAGACAGTCCTGTCGCATGGTCATTCTCTCGGGCTCCGGTTGCCGGACGGCTCCTGCTCTCTACAGTGAGCCGCCGCGCCAGCGAAACGGCGACTTCGACAGGACCGCCTGATGCGTCTGATGACCGCCGCCCTTGCCGGCCTGCTGGCGTCGACGGCCTGTGCGCCCTCGCCGACGCCCATCGCGCCCGTCGAGACCCGCACGCCCATTACCTTCAGCCAGCTTCTGGCCCGGCCTCGCGCCACGGCTGACCAACGCATCGCCTACGGGGCCGACGCCCTGCAGTTCGGCGAGCTCTGGCTCCCCCGGGGACGCGGCCGCCATCCCGTCATCGTGCTGATCCACGGCGGCTGCTGGCGTGCCGACCTGCCAGGCACGGAGCTGATGGACTATATGGCAGCAGACCTGCGGGACCGCGGCTACGCCGTCTGGAACCTCGAATACCGTCGCATCGGGCATCCCGGCGGCGGCTATCCCGGCACCTTCCAGGACATCGCCGCGGGCCTCGATCATCTGCGCACGATCGCCCCCCGACACAGACTCGACCTCCGGCGCGTCGCGGTCTCGGGACATTCCGCCGGCGGTCATCTGGCGCTCTGGGCGGCGGCCCGTGATCGCCTGCCCGCCGGAAGCCCGCTTCGGGTTGCGGCTCCCCTGCCGGTTCGGGGCGTCGTATCGCTCGCCGGCATCGCCGACCTCGACGCCTATCGTCAGACCGGCCCGGACGCCTGTGGCGGCCCCACGACCATCGACGGCCTGGTCGGCGTCCAGCAACCCGGCCGGCGCGACGTCTTCGCCGACACCTCTCCGCCCGCGCTGCTTCCGCTGGGCGACCGGCAGATCGTGATTTCCGGAGCGCTCGACCCGATCGTACCGCCTCGTTTCGGCGAGGACTACGCCGCAGCCGCCGCCGCCCGGGGCGATCGAGCGCAGTCTGTCGTGCTGGAGGGCGCGGGGCATTTCGAGGTCATCGACCCCACCTCCGCGGCCTGGCCCCGGGTCGTCAGCGCGTTCGCCGGGCTGCTGGACTGAGGTCCTCAGCCGGCCCGGGCGACCGGTGCCACATGATGCATGGCCAGCAGGGTTCCGATCGGCGCGGCGAGCGTCGCCTTGGTCGGCGGCCCATCGGCCATCGAAACCTCGAGGGCGCCGACAGCGACCGCCATGCGCGAGTCCGACGCCTTCATCGCCAATGCCTTCAACGTCGCCGCCTGCTCGCGGATAGCCCGCACCGCCTGCATCGGATCACTGTCGAACTGGTCCAGCGCCGCGCCCAGGATCCGCATAGCCTGATCCTTGGTCTCAGCCAGCCCGGCCGCGCCCGTCGCCGGCCGATCGGCCTTGCGCTTTCCGGTGCCGGAGAATTCGCCTGAGTTGAACCGACGCCGGTCGGGCCCGATGTAGCCGACGGCCTCGACCCAGTCGCGTGGCTTGATGGCGACGTTCTCGATCCGCTTGAACAGGTCCGCGCTCGTGAAAGGCTTGCGGAGGAACTCGTGCACGCCCGCATCCCGGGCCCCCAGGATCGACCGCGCGGTCGCATCGGCTGTGATCATGATGATCGGCGCCCGGCGACAGTTCATGTCCGAGCGCCGGAACGCCCGCGCCAGGGATTCGCCGTCCAGCCCCTCGCCCGTTCGCTCGGTGAACACGAGGCCCGGTTCCAGCTCCGCCGCCGACAACAGGGCGCGCTTCTCGTCCGGCTGAACCACGATGTCCCGTGAGCCCAGCCCCTTCATGATATCGGTCAGCAGGCGCGCGGCGTGCGGGTTCGGGTCGACGATCAGCACCCGTTTGACCACGGGCCCCAACTTCGCCAGCACACGACGATCGACTGCAAACAAGACGCGGACCTCCACCTCGGAGGTTCGTGCTTAGCGCCAGTGGGTTAAGGCCCGTTGAACGCTGGCGTTTCGTTGCCCGACACCCCGGTCGCCTATCCCCGGAACGGGTCGTGCATCATAATCGTGTCGTCGCGTTCCGGGCTGGTCGAAAGCAGGGCCACCGGCGCACCGATCAGCTCCTCGATCCGGCGGACGTATTTGACCGCATTGGCGTTCAGGTCGCGGAAGCTGCGCGCACCGGCCGTGCTTTCGCTCCAGCCTTCCATTTCCTCGAACACCGGCTCCGCCGCGGCCTGCGCCTTCAGGCTGGACGGCAGATAGTCCAGCACCTGCCCGTCGATCCGGTAGCCGGTGCAGATTTTCAGCGTCTTCAGTCCGTCCAGCACATCCAGCTTGGTCAGGGCGATGCCATCGATGCCGTTGATCGCCACCGACTGCCGCACCAGGACCGCGTCGAACCAGCCGCAACGCCGCGCCCGGCCGGTATTGACCCCGACCTCGCGCCCGACCGTCGCCAGATGCGTACCCACTTCGTCATTGAGTTCACACGCAAACGGACCCTCACCCACCCGGGTGGTGTAGGCCTTCACGATTCCAAGGACATAGCCGACCCCGCGCGGCCCGATGCCCGACCCCGCTGCGGCCTGACCGGCCACGGTGTTGGAGCTGGTCACATAGGGATAGGTGCCGTGGTCCACGTCCAGGAAGGCACCCTGGGCACCCTCGAACAGCACCCGCTTGCCGTCCCGCCGCGCCCGATCCAGCACCCGCCAGGCCGGTTGCACATACGGCAGGATTTTCGGCGCGATCTCCAGCAGCTGGGCCAGCAGCGCCTCCGGGTCGATCGGCTCCAACCCCAGTCCGGCCCGCAGCGGATCGTGGTGCGAGCGCAGCCGGTCGATCTTGACCTTCAGGTCCTCGGCATTGGCGAGGTCGCAGACCCGGATCGCCCGGCGCCCGACCTTGTCCTCATAGGCCGGGCCGATGCCCCGCCCCGTGGTGCCGATTCGCGCGCCCGGCGCGCTGGCGGCCGCCTCGCGCGCCACGTCCAGCGCCGGGTGAATCGGCAGGATCAGACAGGCGTTGTCGGCGACAATGAGTACCTCGGGACTGATCCGGATGCCCTGCGCCTCGATCTTCGAAATCTCGCCGACCAGATGCCAGGGGTCGACCACCACGCCGTTGCCGATGATCGAGGGCTTGCCCTGCACCACGCCCGAGGGCAGCAGCGCCAGCTTGTAGACCTTGCCGTCCACCACCAGCGTATGGCCGGCGTTGTGCCCGCCCTGGAACCGCACGACCATGTCGGCGCGGTTCGACAGCCAGTCGACGATCTTGCCCTTGCCCTCGTCACCCCACTGGGCGCCGACTACTGCAACGTTCGCCAAGGCTTTTCTCCGCTGTCCGGGATTTCGGAATGCGGGCGCAGCCTATAGCCGGGGAATCAGCAGGTGTCCCGTCGCCGCGTCATTATTCCGCCAGCGCCGTCTCGAACGCCCAGTCCAGCCAAGGTGCCAGCGCCTCGATGTCCGCCGTCTCGACGGTGCAGCCACACCAGATCCGCAGGCCGGCGGGCGCGTTGCGGTGGCTCTCGATATCGAAGGCCGCGCCCTCGTCCTCGACCAGGGCCTTCATCCGCCGGACCAGCGCCTGCCGCGCATCCTCGGGCATGGCGGTCACCCGCGGATCGACGATCTTCAGGCAGACCGAGGTCGTCGACCGGGTCGCCGGGTCGACGGCCAGATAGTCGATCCAGTCCGTCCGCCGGACCCAGGCGTCGAGCGCCGCGGCGTTTGCTTCCGTCCGCGCGATCAGGGCCTCCAGCCCGCCGACCGACAGCCCCCATTCGACCGCGTCGATCCAGTCCTCGATGGTCCAGACGGAAAAGGTGTTCAGCATCGACCCGCTGGCCAGCAGCCGGTCAAAGCCCTTGCTGTCGCGCAGGCGCAGCACCTTGGGCACCGGTCGCGGCGGCGCATAGCGGTCCAGCCGCTCGATCGCGCGCGGCGACAGGGCGGCCACGCCCAGCCCCGCCTCTCCGCCCAGGGCCTTCTGGAAACTGAAGGTCACCACATCCAGCCTGCCCCACGGCAGAGCCATGGCGAAGGCCGCCGAGGTCGCATCGCAGATGACAATCCCCTCGCGGTCCTCCGCGATGAAGTCCGCATCCGGCGCACACACACCCGACGTCGTCCCGTTCCAGGGAAACACCAGATCCTTCGTCGGATCGACCGCCGAGGTATCAGGCCATTCGCCCCACGGCGCCGAGATGACCTCGGGCTCCAGTTTCAGATGTTCGACCGCGTCGGTCGCCCACACCTTGCCGAAATTCTCGAACGCCAGCACCTGCACCGGCCGCTCGCCGAGCATCGACCACATGGCGGCCTCGACCGCGCCGGTGTCGGACCCCGGCACATAGACCAGCACCCAATCCGCCGGGACCTGCAGCAACTCACGCGTCAGCCTCAGCCCGTGCGCAAACCGCTCCACCACCTCCGGCGCGCGAATGCCACGCCCCAGCAGAGCGTGCGAAATCGCCTGCGACGACCATCCCGGCCGCTTCGCCGTCGGCCCCGCCGAGAACCACGGCCGCCCGGGCTTGAGGTTCGGCTTGCTCGCCATCAGTCGCGGAACGGCCGGACCGGCCCCTTGTCGCGCGCGGCCTGCGCCAGCTTGGTCAGCTCGGCACTGTCCTCCGGCAGGGTGACCATGAGCCTGGCCAGCAGGTCCCCGCGCTTGCCGTCCGCGAACGCGCCCCGGCCCTTCAGTCGCAGGACCTTGCCCGAGCTGGAGCCCGCCGGGATGGTCATGCTGACCGTTCCCTCGGGCGTCCGCACCGGCACCTTGCCGCCCAGCACCGCGTCGAACAGCGCCACCGGCTGATCCATCGTCAGGTCCGCACCGTCGCGGGTGAAGACCGGATGTTTCGCCACCTTCAGCTCGATCAGTGCGTCGCCGGCAGGACCGCCCCGTCCCGGCGCGCCCTGGCCCTTCAGCCGGATCGTCTGCCCGTCACTGGCCCCCTTCGGGATCGCGACATCCAGCATCCGGCCGTCCGAAAACTGGATGCGCCGCGTCGCCCCCGAGATCGAATCCTCGAGACTGATCTCCAGCGTCGCCTTGACGTCCTGACCCTTGGACGCGAATCCGCCGGGCCGCGCGCCACCCGGCCGGGCACCGCCGCCGAACATGCCGCCGAAGAGCTCGTCCAGATCGATGTTCTCGAAACCCTGCTGCCGGGCGCCGCCCTGGCCGAAGGGATTGCCGCCGGGTCCGCCGCGCGCGCCGCCGCCGAAGCCGCGGAACTGCTCGCGCCCGTCCGCGTCGATCTCGCCCCGATCAAATTTCGCCCGCTTCTCTGCGTCGCCCAGCAGGTCGAAGGCGGCGGTAATCCGCTTGAACCGCTCGTCGGCGACCGTATTGCCGGGGTTCTTGTCGGGATGCAGTTCCTTGGCGAGCTTGCGGAACGCCTTCTTGATTTCGTCCGCGCTCGCGCCCCTCGAAACGCCCAGTTCCTTGTAGGGATCGCCCGCCACGTCGAATGCCGCTCCATCAGTCTTGAGAGTGTCAGTTAGGGCATCGCGTGCCCCGCGCAAAGGGAGCCGGAGCAAATCAGGCCGTCAGGGCGACGAACGCCTCAATCCCCCAGCCGTATCCCTCTCCCCACTGGGCCACCCCGACCCGCGAATTCCCGTCCAGACCGCCCGGAAAATCCTCCGCGAGGTCCGCCGCAGCATAGGTCGCGGCGGCCGTCTCGACCTCGGACACCCTCACCGCCGCATCACCGTCCAGCACCCGCACCCGGAACCGCATCGTCCCCGGCGCAGCCGTCTCGCCGTCCCATCGGTCGCCATCGATCCTCGACCGCGGGATCCAGCCCAGATCGAAGCCGCCGTCCGCCCGCGCCGCGGCCCGCAGATGCGCCGGCGACCAGGGTCGCTCATGCACGCCCTCAGTCGCGAACCCGATCTCGCTCACCCCCGCGCCTCCGGCCGGTCCACCTGCAGGCCCGGCCCGCCAGATCAACGGCAGTCCCCGCTCCGCACCCGGGGTCTCCGCCCTTGCCGGTGCCTGATCGAGGAACACCACCACCGCCCCGGCCGGCCCGCCCGCCGCATGGGTCCCTTGCTGCCCCCTCAACAGGCCTGAAAGCCGCCAGACCCCGCCGCCGACCAGGGTCGCGGTCCGGAACTGCACCAGTTCCCAACCCTCGACACCTTCGACGGCCACCGCACTGCAGCCCGCAAACACCGCCGCATCGGACCGGCTCTCAGGCGCCCGACCTTCCACCCGGACCAGCATCACACTGGCCTCATCCCGGCGATGCCGCGGACCCGCCACCAGGGCCTCGACCAGCACCCCCACCGTCCCCGGCTGCGCCACCTCACCCCGCACCGTCAGTGATCCCGCGTCCGGACCGGCGAAGACCCGCATTGGCCGCCAGGGGTCCGCCGCCACCACCACGATCGGCCGCCCATCCGCCTCGCTGCCGATCAGCGGCGGCAGTTCGATCATCCGGAAGAAGGGTGCGCCCGGGGGCATCGGTGCCTCGCCCGCTGACGGCCGACCGTCGTCCTCTCCAGCCACGACCGCCGTGACCGGCTCCAGCACCGCCGACGGCGTCTCGTCCATGTCCAGCCGCATGACCCGCCAGCCGCCGCTCCGGCCCTCGACCGTCACCGTATCGCCCGGCTCCAGCGCCAGCGCCTCGACCGGGCCCGGCAGGATCGTCAACCGGTCGGCGCCGCCGGCTTCCAGCGCCCGCTCCGCCGCCGCCCGCGCCAGCGCGCCGGAACAGACCGCCGGCAGGTCCAGATCGACCCCGCCGCCCTCGCCACTCGACCGCACGACCACCGAACCGGTCTGATACCCGGCCTCTCCGTCGATATAGCGCACCCGCGCCACTCCCGGCCGCAGCTCAAGCACCCGCTCCGCCTTCAGACCCGCGCCCTCGTCCGGCAGCGCCATACCCGTCAGCGTCAACTCCGCGACCGGCGGCTCGTCCCCGACCACCGCCACCCGGCCGCCCCGCTCCGCCGCGATCAGACCGAGCCCGGCCAGCAAGGGCTCCAGCGCGTCCCGCGTGCGCATCGGCCGGTCGATGACATAGCCCTGCACCTCGCCCCTGAAGCCGCCGACCTCGAACGCACCGTCCGCCAGCCCGCCCCGCCTCAGCACCGCCGCGATCAGGTCGCGCGTCTCCCCCGCCAGTCGACCGTTCAGCCAGTGCCCGGTCCGCCATGCACCTGCATCGGCCCACACATCCCCACGGGCGGGGAACGCCGGCCAGGGCCGCGCATCCCAGCACCAGGCGTCCGCCGCCGCCATCATCGGCCCGCCATAGACCGGCGAGACCGGGTTATTGTCAGCCTGTGCAAAATGCCCCAGCACCGCCTCCAGCGCCCGTCGCTGCATGCGGTCGTCGCGCGCGCCGGTCGAGAACGGCGGCAGGGCATTCTCCGCGCTCTTGGGGTCCTGGAACAGGTTCGGCGCATTGCCGCCGCGGTCCACCGCGGCACACCCGAACTCCGTCAGCCGGACCGGCTTCATCCCGGCGACCCAGTCGGTCGGTGTCGCGCTCCGGGTGCCCCCGGGCCGGTCATGGTGCGTGTTCGACCACCAGCCCTTCAGATCCTTGACCCGGAACACCCGGTCCTCGCCGTGCGCCGTATCGACGATCGGGGTGCGCACCTGCGCCGCCCGGTCGGCGCCCGAGGCATAGAACCAGTCGAACCCTTCGCCGCCCGCGACCTGCGCCGCCAGCCCCGCCGGGTCGTCCGGTCCCGCGAAGACCGCGCCGTCGATGCCGCCATCCCCCGCCCGCCAGTCGCCCAGCGGCGGGTACCAGTCGATCCCGACGTAATCGATCGCCGGATCCGCCCACAACGGATCGAGGTGGAACAGGACCTCTCCCCCGTCCCGCACCCCGGCATACTCCGACCAGTCGGCGGCATAGCTGATCGCCACATCCGGCCCGACCACCGCCCGGCACTCGGCCGCCAGCGTCCGCAGCTCTGCGACCGCCGGAAACCCGCCGCCCGCGTCCCGAGTCGTCGTCAGCCCCCGCATCTCCGAGCCGATCAGCAGCCCGTCTGCCCCGGCCTCCGCCGCCAGCGCCGCATAGTGCAACGCCTGCCGCCGGAGGCCCCAGCCGTCCGCCGTCCCGAACATCGCCGCGATCGCCGCCGCCGCCCCGGCCCCGTCCTCGCCCCTCACCCGCCCGCGCCAGGGATAGGCCGCCTGTTCGGCTCCACCATACGGATCCGGCAAGCCGTTCCCCGCCGGCACATCCATCAGCAGGAACGGATACAGGGTGACCTCCAGCCCCCGGGCCTTCAGCGCCGCCACCGCCTGCCGCACGCTCTCATCCGACGGCGTCCCGCCATAGGCCGGGCCGCCAGAGCTCTGCGTGATCAGATGCGCCTCACCGCGTCCCAGCCCCGCAACCGACCACGTCAGCGGCTCCGTCGCCTTGTCCGCCCGCTCCACGCCGGGCCGGATGGTGCAATGGCCCGCCCTCAGGTCATCGCCGAACCAGCCGACCACCAGACTGACGCGCTTCAGGTTCGGGCACTGGGCCTGAAGCTGATCCAGCGACACCATCAGGTCGGCCCGGCCGTCGCTCGCGTGCAGGTTCTCCGCCGTCGTCCGGGTCAGCCCATCGCGCCGCATGACCGCCTCGGTCGCCAGCACGAACTCCCCGGCTCCGGGGATCAGACACACCCCCTCCAGCCGGTCCTCCAGCCTCGGCGTATTTCCCCGTGCTCGCCGGAAAACCTCGAAGCCCAGCTGCGGCGGCCGATTGCCGAACGGCCCCAGCGGCAGGTCCTCGAACACGACATAGGCCGTGCCGCGATACGCCGGCGCCGCGCCTTCCACCGCCTCGATCAGCGGATCGGGCGTCTGCGCCACTCCGCCGCGATGCACCCGCATCGTCACGCCCGACAGGTCCATCGGCCGGCCGTCGGCCCACACCCGTCCCACCCCGTCGATCTCGCCCTCGCACAGGGCGACCGCGAAGCTCAGGGAATAGTCGTATTCCACCGTCCGCGGCCCGCCCTTGCCGCCGGACGAGGTGCGCCGTCCCTCCAGAAAGCGCGCCGCCCAGATCACCTGTCCCGTCACCCGCGCCCGCCCCAACACACAGGCCATTGGCGCGCCCTCGGCAGTCCCCTGGACCTTCAGCGTCTCCAGACGCGGCCCCCTCTGTCGCGCCGGCTCGAGGCTGGCGACGACCCGCTGGTCGATCATCCGCCCCAGGGTCGATCCAATCACCGCGCCGATCGGCCCGCCGATCGCCTGACCGACGCCGCCCAGGATCATCTGCGCCATGCTCAGCCTCCCCGGTCAGGTTCAACGGCGGGCCAGCGGAAGGCGGCGACCAGTCGCGCGCGCCACCACGATCCCATCCAGCTCTCCACCACGGCCCGCCCCCAGTAGGCATGGATCATCCGCGGCTCGGTCCCGCTCATGTCACTCAGGATCGCGCAGTGTTTGGCCGGGCACCCTAGCGCCATGCGGAACAGCACCACATCGCCCAGGGCTGCCGCCTCGACCGGAACCTCCGTCAGCCACCGCCGCGCCGCCGCCAGCAGGGTCTCCTCACCCCCGACCTCGGCCCAGTCAGGCTGGTAGGCCGGCGGTGCCTCCGGCTCGTCTCCCACCAGTTCGCGCCAGACGCCGCGAACCAGACCCAGACAGTCCGCCCCCTCGCCCCGCACGCTGGCCTGATGACGATACGGCGTCCCCAGCCAGCCACGCGCGGCGGCCACCACCGCCGCCCTCATCGCCGGCTCCCGCCGTCATGACGCCCGCCCTCGACCGGCGCCGCGGTCAGAAAGTCGTCACCCGGAATGTCCGGAAAGCCCTGGAAATTTACGCCGTTGGCGAAGGTCCCGGCACAGGTCGCCCACCGCTTGTCGCAAGCCGCGCCCGGAAAGGCCTCCAGATCGACGCCACAGCGGCCGTCGCCCAGCACCGCATCGCAATCCCGGCCATAGGTTCGACCGACCACCCGCTCAAGCTTCGCCAGCGGCCCTTCCAGCTCGGCGGTAAACGCCGGGCCGTCGCGGCGAATGCGCGCCAGCGTCGCCGACCACAGCCGCACCCTCAGATCCGGCCGCTCCCAGTCCACCCGCCACAGCGTGACCGATGCGCCGTCATACCGCCCGGCCTCAACGTCGGCGTCCGTAATGGCCGCATCGTCCAGCCCGCCCGCGACCGCCGCCGACCCGCCGCTCAATCCCACGGCGCTGTCCGCCGCCCCCGCCGTCCAGCCGCTCGCCGCCCGGCACGGCACGCCCTCGATGATCAGGTCGCGGTCATGATCGGTGAACCCCAGTTCCACCCCGTCCACCCGCTTCAGCACCCAGGCGTGGCAAAGCTTCGCCGCCCCGCTTTCCATGCGGGCGGCCATCTCCTCCGGTACGGTTCGCATGGCTCAGACCCGCACCTCGATCAGCGGCACGGCCGCCATCCGCCCGGCGTCGAAACTCTCCAGCGTCACCTCGATCCGGTCCGCGTCGAACCGCACCGGCGTGTCGAAGGCGAACCCTGCGGTCACTGAGGCACCGGCATCCGGCGCGGCGTCCAGCGCCACCACGCCCCTCGCCGCATCGACCGTAAACCCGTCCGCCGCCAATTCCGCGCCGTCGACCGCAACCCGCACCGTCCCCTCGACCGGCTTGGCGATCCGCCGCTCCAGCGCGGCATCGCCCTCGCCGTACCGCTTGATCAGGGGGAACGCCGTCCGCATCCCGTCACCCTCGCCCAGGACCTGATCCAGCGGCCCGATCGCCGCCCCCGGCGCGCACGACTTGCAGTCCGCGAAGTCCCGGAACCGGAACCCGTACAGCCGCCCCCGCCGCGCCTCGAAGAACCCCGTCAACGCCGCCATATCGTCCAGCGATCGCAGATTGGCCCCGATCAGATAGCGCCGTCGCCCCTGCGCCCACGGCGTCGACCGCCGCTCAAACCCGGACCCCAGCGTCACGATCTCCGTCCGCCGCTCCACCCCGCCCGTCGATCCGAACGCCAGCCGCGCGGGCAGACTCACCTCATGAAAGGCCATCAGACTCCTCGTCATGGTCCATATTGCGTCGCCACCGGCTTTCGCTTGTCGGGCGAGCGCCGTTACGCCATTCTTCCCCGCCGGGCGTCGGGCCCGGAACGCACGGGAGGGCGTCATGAGCACCGAAACTTCAGCCCCGGTTCAGGGTCTCGACTGGCAGAAGCTGCTGTTTTCATTCGAGGGCCGCACGCGCCGCTCACATTTCTGGATCGGCTGGCTGATCTGTGTCGGTGCCGGCTGGGTCGCCAACTTTATTCCGTTCGTCGGCCAGCTGATCTCGATCGCCCTGATCTGGCCCAACCTGGCCATCTCGGTGAAACGCCTTCACGACATGGGGCAGAGCGGCTGGCTGATCGCCATCCCATGGGTTGTCAGCATCGTCGGCATCTTCGTCGCCGTCGGCATGATCGGCGTCTCCGCCCTGACCAACACGGCGGCCCTCGAACGTGAAGACCCCGCCGCCATTCTTGCGCTCGTCGGCCCGGCGATCGGCCTGTTCGGCCTGCTCCTGCTTGTCAATCTCGGTTTCCTGCTCTGGATCGGCCTTTTCGAAGGTCAACGCGGCGACAATCGCTACGGTCCCAACCCCAAGGGCTGACCCGAAGGCCATACTCAGAGCCGGCGCGCGCCCAACGACACGGCGCGCGCCAGCATCTGGGCGATCTGGGCCTCTGAACGCAGAAGTCCCGGCGCGCCGCCATCCACCCGCACATTGACCGTGACGCCCGCGCCGCCGCCGGCCGGTTCGATGACGCCCGCGCCCGTCGGTCGAAACACCTCCGGCCCGCGCTCGCCAACCAGATAGGCCCCGCCGCCCGTCACCGCGCCGCCGTCGGCGCGGGAGCCCGCGAACACCGTCTGGACCGCCTGGGCGATCGCCTGCCCCAGCCCGCCTCCACCGCCCGCGCCCGACGCCGCATTCACCGCCGCCAGCACAGCCCGCGCCAGCTCGGCCAGGCTGATCTCCCCGTCCGCCGCCGCCCGCGCCAGCGAGCGGACCAGACCGTCCCCGGCCCGGCCAAAGGCATCCTCGATCGACGCCGCCGCCCGCGCCGCCGGCTCGCGCAATGCCTCCAGCGCCGCCGCCGCCTCGGCCGCCTTGCGCGGCACACCGTCGAGGCCGGTGGGTTCAGAACTGTCACTCATCCGGCCACGCCTCCGCCATCCGCTCGAAATCGCTCCGCCCCAGCGGCGCCGCGCTGTCCGGCTGTTCCGTCAGCATCCGCCATTCCCGCAGCGACAGCCGCCAGAAAGCCTCAGGCCCCACGCCCAGCCGCGCCGCCGCCCGCACCATCCCGCCCCACTGCGTCACGGGGCCGCCGCCGCGAACGCCTTCGCCACCGCCTCCGCCGCCTCCCGCGGCTCCACGCCCGCCCGGTCCAGCTCATCCGCCAGCGCCCGTTCGCCCCCGCCCCGCAGCAGCGCGGCCAGCACCGTCATCAGATCCCGCGCCGACAGCGCCTGCATCCGCTCCGCCAGCCCGGACAGCCCCTCCAGCCCCAGCCCGGTCTCGATCTCCGCCAGCGCCCCCAGCGTCAGGCAAAGCCGTCGCTCGCCCCCCGCCAGCCCGGCGACCACCTCGCCCCGCGTACCGTTTGCGTTCATCACAGCGCCTCGAAGGAAATCTCACCCGCGCTCGCCAGGCTGATCGCGAACGTCGCCTCGCCCTCGTGCTCGCCGGCATATTCCAGCGCGGCCACCAGGAACGGCCCCTCCAGCACGCCGAAGTCGGGCACGATCAGCCGCCACACGCGCGCCGACTGATCAAAGAAGGCCTCGCGGATCAGAACGTCCGACGCCGCATCGCGGAAGATACCCTGCCCGGCCACCGCCGCCGACTTCACCCCGGCTCCGCCCAGCAGTTCGCGCCACCGGCCTACGCTGTCGCCGTCGGTCGCATCCACCGTCCGCGCGTTCAGCGAAATGGTCCGCGCCCTCAGCCCCGCCACCGTCGTGAACACGCCCGGCGCGCCCTCGATCTTCAGCAGGATGTCCTTGCCCCGTTGTGCGCTCATGTCTCCACCTCCTCCGTGACGGCGCGCACCCGCAGCACCGCAAAAGTCCGCGCCCCGTCGGCGCCCGGGAACACATCGGCGAACGTCACCCTCAGGTTCACCGTCCGCACGCCGTCGGCCTCCAGGACCGCGTCGGTCAGCGCGACCCGCACCGCCGCCAGCACCGCCTTGGCCTCCTCGGTTCCGCGAAACCGCGACACGACCGTCAGGGTCATCGCCTGCTCGACCCCGCCCCCGTCCGCCCCGACCGGCCGGCTCTCGCAGCGCCCGATCAGCAGGTGCGGAAAGGCCGCGTCCTTCGGCGCTGCGTCCCAGATCCGCGCCGGCTCGCCCAGCAGCGCCGCCACCGCTCCATCCGCCTTCAGATGCGCGATCAGGGCCTTCTGCAGCGCCAGCTCATGCGCGCTCATCGATTCCGCTCCAGGTTCAGGATCGCCCGCCCGCCGACCGTCTCGCCCGAGAAGATCCGCCAGTCGCCGCCGCCGAAACGCAGCACCCGTCCCGTCGTCAGCCGCGCGTCCGATCGCGTCTCCGCCGCCACCGTCTCGATCGCCCGGGCCCCACCCGGTTCACTCTTCTCGCGCCGCCGCCGCGCCCCCAGCTTCAGCCAGGCCGACCCCAGGGGCTCCCAGCTGACCGCCCGGCCGCCATACGGCGTCTCGCTCTCGACGCCCTGAAGCAGCTCCGCCAGCACCTTCACAGCCGCACCTCGCGATACGGCGCGATCCAGGCCTCGACCGGCGCGACCGGCATCTCAGGGTCGCCCCGCTCATAGGCGCGCAGGGCCAGCATCAGGATCGCCAGCCGCAACGGCGCCGGCGAGGTCGAGGTCAGTGTCAGCCCGACATCCCCCTCGACCCGCGCCCGCGCCGCATCGATCAATGTCTGGATCAGCCCATCCTCTGCGCCGTGCTCGACGCGCAGGAACAGCTTCGCTTCCGCCAGAGAGACGGGTGCGGTCATGGGAAACCTCGATTGTCTGGAAAGGAGGTGGCTGGTGGCGGGTGATTGGTGATTGGCCGCGCATCGCGCCGCCCCTTCCCAGCCACCAGTCACCAACCACTAATCACCCGGCGAGCGTCAGCTCGCCGCGAACTTCATCACCTTGATCGCGTCAAAGTTCTGCACCCCGCCGCCGACGCGTTTGGTCGTGTAGAACAGCACATAGGGCTTGGCCGAATACGGGTCCCTCAGCACCCGCACGCCTGCGCGATCCACGATCAGATAGCCACGCTGGAAGTCGCCGAAGGCGATGGCCGCGCTGTTGGCGGCGATGTCCGGCATGGTCTCGATCTCGGTCACCCGATAACCCAGCAGGCTCGCGGTCTCGCCCGCCCGCTGGGCCGGCTGCCAGATGTAGTTGCCGTCGGCGTCCTTGAACTTCCGCACGGCCGAGACCGTCTTGCGGTTCATCACGAACCGCCCGTTCGGCCGGTACTGCGCCTTGGGCGCATAGACCAGGTCGATCAGCCGGTCGGTCGGGCTGGTCGAGGCAAACGCCCCTGCCGCGCCCGAAGCGACATGGCCGATCTCGCCCCAGACCGCGCTCGCGTCGGCCACGATCGGATAGCTCAGGAAGCCCTTGGGCTTGTTGACCCCGTCGCCGGTCACAAAAGCCGTCGTCTCCTGGGCCGCAAAGGCGTCCTCGACCTCGGCCGCCAGCCATTCGTCCAGATCGATCAGGGCGTCGTCCAGCAGCGACTGGGTCGCCGCCGGACTGGCGTAAAGGTCAGCCGACGGAAACTCCAGCAACGCCAGCGTCGCCGGGTCCGTCTCCGGCCGTGCCGCCGTCTCGGCCACCCAGCCCGAGGCCACGCCCGCCGTCGACACCGGCTTCCTGAACACCCCGGCGCCGACCGTGCGAACCGTCGCAATCTCGCGCATCGGCGATCCCGCCATCAGCCGCCGTTCGATCGCCCGCTCGGTCTGCTCCGGCACGACATAGCCGGCCGAATTCGACGCCGTCGAAAGCCCCGCCTTCAGCTCCAGCCCGAACGACTGGCCCGTCTTCAGATACCCGTCGAACGCGGCCTTCGTCTCCTTGTCATCCCGGCCTTGAGCCGGGGTGCCGGAGGGGGCCAATTCAGGCCGCCGCCCCGCGCTCACCACCCGGTCCAGCCGCGCCTGCGCCGCCCCGACCGCCTGGTCGATCCGCGCCACCTTCTCCTCCAGCAGCGCATCCGCCGAGCTCTTCCGCTCGATCTCGTCCAGCCGGGCGTCATTGGCCCCTTTGAACGCCTCGAACGCCGCCATCATTTCATGCATGGCGGCGCGCGCCTCGGGCGTGCCCGAGACGGTTTTGGTCTCTTTCATATTATCTCCGGTTGAAGAACCGCCGATCGCGGTTAGGGTCGGGGCGTGGGAAATTTCGCCCGAAAGATCATCGACGCCGTCCAGAACCTGTTTCTGGACAAGCTCGTGCTGCGCCTCTGCTCGATGTGGTGGCTGGCGATGATGTGGGAGAGCAGTCGCCCGGACGACGACGGCCTCATCTTCGCGAGCTCGATCTTCGCCGCCCTCCTTGTTTTGTTTGCGATCGCCTGGATGATCGGGGCCGTCGCCAATCTCCGGCCGCAACAGCGGAAGGGCAGGCTCCAACGGCTCGAAACCCCGCCGTCGAATGGCTTCGAGGCCTGGTTGGAACCGCCAGAGGGTGGCCTTCGTCCGCCGCCGTGGTTGCGGAAGCTGGTCATCAGGCTGGGCCGGCCGCGGACCTTCGGCGACCGCACAATGATGGCCCGCCTCGCTCTATTCCTGCCGGTCTTTGTCGGTATGACGGTCCTCGCCTATGGCTCCGAGACCCTTCGGGCGAAGATTCATCCCTCGCTCGCCAATGGCCTGACGCGAGATGCGCTGTTGCTCGGCACCATGGTGGCGTTCGCTCTGATGCTGCTTCGCTCCTGGGCGGTCGAGCAATGCGATCGTCTTGAGGGAACACCCCCGCGACGACCGCCGCCCCAATCCGACTTGGTCCGTTACGGCGGGCTCTGTCTGTTCATGTTGATGCTGGCCTTGGTGTTCTACCTGACCCTTGGTTTGCCGCTTTGGATCATCGCTGTGCTCGTCCTCACGCTCGTGGTGATCGCCTTCGTCCCCACTTGGCGAAAGTGGGTGTGCGATCTCTCGTCCGGCAAGCCCGATGAGTTGGAGGCCAAACCCGCTGACAAACCGTCCGTGAATTGACCCGCTTCACCCCCCTCGAATCCGACATCCTCGACGCCCTCGCCTGGGAGCTGCGCGAGATCGCGCCTGATCTCGCCGGCCAGTTCGCCGGGTCCCTGCCCGGGTCCCGCCGCAACACCGGCGCCGGCCTGTTTACCGAGCTGATCGTCGACCGGTCCCGGCCCGCGCCCCTGACCACCCTGACCGGCCGCTACGGCACGGTCCACGCCATGGTCGGCGACCTGCCGGATCCCATCGCCTTCCAGGTCGAGCTGCGGCAGGGCTGCCTGCTGTCCCTGCACGGCGACGCCTATGGCCAGGACACCCGCGCCATCGACTTCGCGCGCGCGCCGTTCGACCAGATCTTCACCCTCGATGACCGCGGCGAGTCCGTGGCCTTCGATCCCGGGGCCCTGATACAGCCCGCCCCCCTGCCGGACCTGCACCAGCCCGTCGGCCCTGAACCACCGCCCCCGGCCAATCCGCCACTGATCACCATAGGCCCCATAACCCGGGTCGACAGTCAGCAGGAGGCGCGCCAGCTGCTCGGCATGATATCCGGAGTCCTGACCCCCTCGGCGAAGCGACAACTGACCGGCCTCATATCCGGAGCCCTGACACCCTCGGCGGAACCCGACGCTGGCGACGCAAGGCAGGGGGAAAAGGAGGAAGCGGCCTCTGTCCCGATCAGCACCTGGATCGCGATCATTGCCGGCGTCGTAGTCGTCACCGTCCTGTTCGAACTGAACTGGTTCTTCTCGGTCTTTCTCGTCGTCGTGATCGGCAGGCTCGTTCGCAGGCCGGGGGTTTTGTCCGCTTTCACCCGGGCGACCCGCCGCCTCGGCCAGTACGAAGACCGCCCGCCCGAGCGCTGAAACCCTTGAAGTTGCGCCTGATTGACACCCACGGGACGGCGTGATCTCCGTTAACCATGGTCAAGCTTGGGATGGCTCCGATGTCCAGAATGCTCGCCGCGACCGCCACGGTCGCTGCCCTCATCTCCGCCGGGGCGGCCCAGGCCGCCGACCGATGCGGCGCCGAGACCCACATGCGCTTCGGCGAGACCCGGGCCTATTTCGGCAATACGCTCGCGGCCTGCCGCCCGGACGGCTACTGCTCCGCCGTCGTGGCCATCGCCGACCCGACGGGCCAGGCCGCCTGGCGCCATCAGCTCCGCGTCGCCCGGCCCACGCCCGGTGCCGACTATCTGGTCGAGCTGGCGGCCACCGACCCCATGCCCGTTGCCGGCGTCATGCGCTTCACCACCCCCGGCCAGACCGTCGATCCCGGCCCCTGGCTGGTCCCGACCTCGCCGGGCTCCAATGAGTACCGCGTCAGCGACCCGATCCTGACCCGCTCCCTGGTGTCGGGCCTGCGTCGCCAGCGGATCGCCCGCTGGAACTACGCGTCCGCGGACGGCCCGGCGGAGGCCTATTTCTCCCTGATGGGCATGACCGCCGCCCTCAACTGGATCGATTGCCGGGGCGCCGGCTGAAGCGACCGGTCTAGCCCGGCCGTTGTCCGCCGCCCGGACCGGCACCCTGACCCCCGCCCTGACCCGGCTGCTGACCCGGCTGCTGGCCCGGCCCTGCTGACCCAGGCCGCGACGTCGTGCCCCTGTTTTCCTGACCGCGACGTCCTCGACCCTCGGCTGCCTGTCCCCGAGGCGTATCGTCCTTGGCCGCCTGTCCTTGGGGAGCCTGTCCTTGGGGAGCCTGCCCTTGCGGTGCCGCCCCCTGCCCCTGGGGACCGGACCCTTGCGGGCCCGAACCTTGCGAGCCCGAAGCTTGCGAGCCCTGCCCCTGGCGCGGCTGACCCTGAGGCGACTGACCGCCCGGGCCCTGCCCTTCCGGTCCCTGTCCCTCCTGGCCCTGTCCTTGCGGCCCGGCACCGGGCCCGTCCGGCTCTCGCGGCGGCAGTCTGCCTGCCAGCCGTTGCCCGGCCTCGGGCGACAGGCGGAACGGCTCGGACACGCGCCGCCCGCGCACCGCCACAGCCTGTCCAGGCTCACTGACGATGCGTCGCACGCCATCGACCTCGATCTCGATCTCGCCCTCGACCAGCACGATCACTGCCGCCTGGTCCGGCTCGTCCCCGGGGAGCGGCGTCCCCGCCTCTGCGTCCAGCAGCTCCAGAGCCTCTGATCCGACAGCCGCCTCGATGATGGTGCCGCGTATCCCGATCGTCGCCGTCGGCGTCCGGAAGGCGACGCGCTCGCGTTCCGCCCCCCGGCTGCCCGACACGAAGCGGAAAGCCCCGCGCGCCAGGGACACGAGAACCCCTGCGGGATCCGTCTCGGTGTCGATCACGAACCGGTCCACATTGAAGGCCGCATTCGCCCCGACCGTCAGCACCGACTGGTCCAGCAGCCGGATCAGCAACCGGCTGTCGGCGCCGGTCACGATCGCATCGGCCTGACGCACCGTCCCGTCGACGACCGAGGGCCGCCAGTCGCGCTCGCCGGCGCTCCGGGTCTGGACACGGTTCTCGACCGCCGCGTTAACGCCCACCGTCGTCTGCGCCGCCACCGGTGTGGCCAGCGCAACCACCAGAACCGTCAGGATCGGGAAAAGCCGTCTCATTCAATCACCCACGTCCTGGCCATCGACCGTCGATACCCGACGACTAGGCCCGCGGAACACGTCCGCATTTGGGCAGAGCCGGTCCGGATCCCGCCCCGGTCTCCGACCTCTGCGCCCCGCTTGATCCATCCTCGGTCGGCGCGCCATAGTCGGCCATTCCGGGAGAAGATCCGATGCGCCTTTCCATCCTCGCGACCGCCGTCTTCCTGTCCGTCGCCGCTCCGGCCGCCGCCGGGACGCCGCCTTCGCCGCCGGCGGTCCCGGCTGCCGCGCCCGCCGATGTGGCCACGCCCGAGGCCATCGTCGCAGCCCTCTACAACGTCATCTCCGGCGACCAGGGCGTCGCCCGCGACTGGGACCGCTTCCGCGCCCTGTTCCATCCGACCGCCCGGCTCATGCCCTCGGGTCTGAACGCCCAGGGCGTCGGCGTGGTCCGGTCGGTCACCCCGGACGAATACATCGCCCTCGCCGAGCCCGTCCTGGTCGGACAGGGGTTCCACGAGCGCGAGATCACCCGCCGCAGCGAGCGGTTCGGCCGGATCGTCCATGTCTGGACCACCTACGAAAGCCTGCACACCCTCTCGGACCCACAGCCCTTCGCCCGCGGCATCAACAGCATCCAGCTGTTCCATGACGGCAGCCGCTGGTGGATTCTCAGCGTCTACTGGCAGGGCGAATCCCCGTCCGAGCCGATCCCGGCCGACTATCTGCCAGCCGCCGGCTGACGGTCAGGCGACCCGGAACCGCGCCCCCGGCAGCATCGGGAACGTCACCAGCGACACCTCCCAGAGCTCGACCTCGACCAGCACCCTGAGCCGCCCTTCCCGGCGCGCCCGGCTGCTGCGGAATCCGATCGACAGTCCGTCCAGCGCTCCCGCCCGCGACAGCGCCCGGGCGAACCGGGCCTCCGCCGACCAGTCCATGATCCGGCCTTCGACGAACAGGCCGTGCTCGTCCTCGACCATCCGGTCCCAGACCCCGACCGCCGCTCGCCCCTCGTGCTGGTGCAGCATCCGCACGCCCGCGACGCCTGTCTTCGCAAGACTCGCCGCGAAAGCGCCCTTGGCCACCACATCCCCGTTCAGATCCGCCACGCCCCACAGCGAGGCATAGCCTTCGATCCTGAGGTCCGCGTCGACCCTGGCGGCAGCGATCATCCCCATCCCTCCAGCCTTTCCTCGATCCGCTCGACCGCCGCCCGCGTCGCCCGGCTCTGCTCTTCCAGCCGCGCCAGCCGCTCGGCCACCAGACGCTGCTCGCCGACGCGTTCCTCCAGCGTCGCAATCCGCGCCGCCGCGCCGCCCGCCCAGACCAGTCCGCCCACCGTCTGCACCGCCAGCGCCGCGATCACGGCGACCGGGATTTTCCTGAAGTCGATCATGCTTGCCTCCGAGGTGGCTGGTGATTGGTGGCTGGTGAAGAGGGGTTGGCTCCAGTGCTGGAGGTGATGCGGGGCGTGCCAGCCACCAATCACCAACCACCAATCACCCCTTCCCAACCCCAGCCATTCGCCGCCGCTCCTCATCCGTCAGAAACGTCGCCGCATTCAACCGCGCCCAGAGCGCGTCCCGCTCGGGCTGCAGCGCCGGCAGTCCATCCAGATCGGCCTCGATCCGAACGGCCGCGAACCGCCCGCCCAGCCAACCCGTCAGCGCCGCCGCCGTCTTCCTCACCAGCGGCACCACCGTCCCCCGCCAGAAGGCGGCATTGGCCTCGCGATAGTTGGCGTAGGTGGCGTCTCCCGGAATCCCCAGCAGTTGCGGCGGCACGCCGAAGGCCAGGGCGATCTCGCGCGCCGCCGCGTGCTTCCCGGCGATGAAGTCCATGTCCGCCGGCGTCCAGCTCATCGGCTTCCAGTCCAGCCCGCCTTCCAGGATCATCGGCCGGCCGGCGTTCATCGTCCCCGCATGGCTCTCCTCGACCTGCGCCCGCAGGCCATCGAACTGCTCGGCGGTCAGCCGCTCCCCGTCCTTCGCCCCATAGACCAGCGCGCCCGACGGCCGCGCCGCATTGTCCAGAAGCGCCTTGTTCCAGGCCCCCGAAGCATTGTGCACATCGATCGCGAAGGCCGCCGCCTCCAGCGGCGAAAAGCCGTAGTGGTCGTCGGTCGGGTGAAACAGCTTCAACTGCATCACCGGCGACCAGCCGTCCGTCGCCCGCCCGATCCGGACGGATCGTCCGTCAACGGAATACTCCCAGGCCTCGGGCCAGCCGGCCCGCCCCGGAATGACCTTCACCCGGTCCGGTCGCAGCGTCCAAAGCTCCTCGGGCACCGCCTCGCCCACCGCCTCGGCATAGGCGTTCCCCGCCGTCTGCAGAGCGCCGTACAGCGCCTCCAGCCACTCCGCCCCCGACTGCTCCGGGTTCGGCCGCGCCAGCAGCGCCGCCAGCGGGTGATCATCGCGCCGCACCCCGTCGGCGAACACCACCAGCGGCGTCGACGCCGCCGCCTCGGCGATCATCCGCACGCAGCGATAGGCCACGGCGTTCTTCGCAAACCCTTCCTCGGCTAGGTGGGCATAGTCCCGCGGCGTCCACCGCGCCCGCCCGCCGGCCGTCAGCGCGATCAGCGGCCCAACCCGGCTGTCCTTGATTTCGGGCGCACGCTCGCGCCCACGTCGGCCCATCGGCCAGCGCAGCTTCGCCATCCTCATCCTTCCTGAATGTCTGCCTAGAGAACCCGCACCCGCGGCCCCGCCCTCGGTGCCGGCAGCAGATGCGTCACCGCCCACACCAGCGCATCCGCCCGGTCGGGACTGCGTCCGCCGCCCTCCGCCGACCCCAGCGCCATCAGCTCCTCTTCCAGCGCCGGAAACGCCCCGCAGTGGACGACCCGTCCCTGTTCATAGAGCGCCGCCACCGGCTCGGCCCGCGCCGCCTTGCCCCGGCTCGCGTGCACCAGTTTGATCGCGGTCTCGCAGCCGCCGTGGGCCAGCACGGTCCGCACCATCTCGCCGCCCTGGTTCTTCTCGGCCACGATCTCCCGCGCCCCGAACGCCCGCGCCGTCTGCGCCACGATCGTCGCCCAGCCCTGCGGCGACTCACCCGATTTCGACCGGTCGGCCAGCACATAGGCCCGGCCGTCCCGCCGCCCGACCACCACAATCCCGCAGGCGTCCCCGCCCGCGCTGGCCGGCGGATCGACCGCGACCACGATCCGCTCCAGCGTCGCCGGCCGGTTGCCGCGCGCCCGCGCCAGATCCTCGGCACGGAACAGCGCCCCCTCGGCCTCGACCACCAGCCCCTCCAGCTCCTGCGCCTCCAGCCGGGTCCCGGCGTAAAGGGTCCTCAGATGCTTGAGAAAGCCCGGCGACAGGTGCCGTGCATTGGCCTGGGTTCCGGCCCGGTCGATGACCACGCCCGTCTCGGCCAGCAGCCGGCGCAGAGCCGGAATGGGTCGCGGCGTGGTCGTCACCATCAGGCGTGGATCGTCGCCCAGCCTCAGCCCCAGCCGCAGATTGCCCAACACCGCCTCCGGCCTGCGCCAGGCGCAGAACTCGTCGGCCCAGGCGTGGTGAAACTGCGGCCCTCGCAGACTGTCGGGATCCTCGGCTGAAAAGGCGTGCGCCTCGCTGCCGTTTGGCCAGACCAGTCTTCGCCGACCCGCTTCCCAGCGCGGTCGCTTGCACCGCTCCGGCAAGGCCTTCAACCCCGACGGCCCCTCGACCATGACCTCGCGCACATCGTGCAGGGTCGGCCCGATCAGGGCGAACCGCCGGTCACTGATCTCGGCGAGGTGGTTGATCCACCACGCTCCGGCGAAGGTCTTGCCCGCCCCCCGGCCTCCCAGCAGCACCCAGGTCCGCCAGTCCGCAGCCGCGCCCGGGGCCTGATGCTTATGCAGACTGAACCGACTCCCGGCCAGTTCGTGCAACTGGCCAGCATCCAGGCTCAACAACGATTCCCTTCGCTTCCAGGACGGCGTTGAGGCGATCGAGACGGGTCTCCAGTTCGGCCCGCATTCGTTCGAGGGTCTCGGGGCTGTCGTCACGATGTTTCATCTCGTCCTCTTCCAGCTGACGGTTTCCGCCGGATCGCAGCGGTGGCGACAGCGCCACGACGGCCCGAACCGAACGGGAGAAGACGCCCATGGCGCGGACCCGCCGAACGGCGGCGGCGAGGTCATCGGCCGCCGGCTTTGCGGCCTTCAGGACCACAACGTCCTCGTCGACGATGGCCATGAAGTCATCCTGCATCGCGTCGGACCACGCCGCCGCCCGCCCCGCCCTGTCCTGATTTCCCGTCATGCCCAAAGAGTAGCCGACCAGCGTAGTCCGGCGGACAAGTCGCAGTGACAAAGTCACAAAGGATTGAATCCAGACGATCTTATCGAGCCAACCCGACTATGGATTCGCGGATTGTAAGCACAGCGTCATGCGGCTGGTGGCTTGCGGCTAGGCGGACATCGCCATGCCGGCCGTGCCGGCCTCAGCCGCGGCAAGCGCGGCGAAGAGTTCGGCCACCTGGATCGGCTTGCCGACATGTCCGTCCATCCCGGCCTCGCGGCATCGCAGGACCTGCTCCGGCTGTACATTGGCTGTCAGCGCGATGATCGGAGTCCGTCCGACCGTCCCACCCATCGCCCGGATCGTCCGCGTGGCGTCCAGCCCGTCCATGACCGGCATGTGCACATCCATCAGGATCAGGTCATAGGCACCGGCCCGGGCCGCCTCGACGGCCTCCGCGCCATTCTCCACCGTCTCCAGCGCCAGGCCGAAGCTGCCGAGGATCGCCGTGACCAGCTCGCGGTTCGGTGCCGCGTCGTCGGCCATCAGGACCCGCAAGCCTGCGCTGACGGTCAGTTCCCCGGCCTCCGCCGCGTCGGCCCCCGCCGCCGCCTCCCTGAGCGGTGCCTCGAACCAGAAGGTCGAGCCCTTCCCGGGCTCACTTTCGACGCCGATCTCGCCGCCCATCATCTCGATCAGCCGCTGCGAAATGGCCAGGCCCAGTCCGGTTCCGCCGTAAACCCGCGTGGTCGAGGCGTCGGCCTGGGTGAAGCGATCAAACAGGGCGTCGACCTTGTCCGGCGCGACGCCGATGCCGCTGTCCGTCACCGCGACGCGCAGCCGCCCGCCGCTCATGGTCATCGACAGCCGCACGGAACCGGCGGCCGTGAACTTCACGGCGTTGGACAGGAAGTTGAGGGTCACCTGCCGCAACCGCCCCTCGTCCCCCATCAGGGTCGCGGGCAGGTCGGCGTGGATCGCGGTCTCGAGCGTCAG
Organism: Aquidulcibacter paucihalophilus; assembly: GCA_030285985.1. Lineage (NCBI taxonomy): Bacteria > Pseudomonadati > Pseudomonadota > Alphaproteobacteria > Caulobacterales > Caulobacteraceae > Aquidulcibacter > Aquidulcibacter paucihalophilus. The sequence continues at coordinate 929,004 of CP127384.1, read as the reverse complement.
GCCCTTCGCCAGGCACTGGTTCTCGATGATCGAGATCGCGCCCTCGGCCATGGCGCGTGGATCGAACGCCTGCGGGTCAAGGTCGACCGCCTCGGCCTCCAGCTTGGAGTAGTCGAGAATGTCGTTGATGACGCTCAGCAGGGCCTCGCTGGCGGTGGCGATCCGGTCGGCGTAGCGCCGCTCGGCCTCGGGCAGGTTCGCGCTGGCCTGCAGCAGGCCCGAGAAGCCGATGACGCTGGTCAGCGGCGTCCGCAGTTCGTGGCTCATATTGGCCAGGAATTCCGACTTCGTCAGGGCTCCGGCCTCCGCGACGTCGCGCGCCGCGATCAGCTGGTCTTCCAGCGCCTTGGTGGCGGTGATGTCGCGGACGACATCCTGGAATTCGACCACCCGGCCATCCTCATCCCGGATCAGCGACGTGCGCGCCTCGAACCAGCGCTGCTCGCCCAGATACGCGGTGCCGCGATAGCGGAAGCCCTCGATCGGTATCCCGGCCGGCGTCTTGACCATGGCTCTGAACCGTTCGGTCAGGGCAGGCACGTCCTCCGGCACAATGAGGGTCGTCACCGGCCGACCGACCAGTGCCTCCGCTGCCACACCCGTCGCCGCCTCGATGGACGGGGAGATATAGCGGATGCGGCCGTCCACCCCGTAGGTGACGATGATGTCGCTCGCCCGGTCCGCCAGCAGTCGATACCGCGCCTCGCTGGCCGCGACCCGGTCGTGGTTGCGGATGCTTTCGGTCACGTCCTGGAAGACGCCGAAGAGGGCGACGGTCGCACCCGTTTCGTCGCATTCCGGGCGACACTGGGAGGATACAATCCGCGTTTCTCCGTCCTCCCGCATAAGGCGAAGCTGGAACCCTCCACCGATCCCGGTTTCGATCGCCTGCCGGCAGCAGTCCGCCACGGTCTGGCGATCGTCCGGATGGTAGCAACTGACCGCGTCGTCAAAACTCGGATCGAAGCTGTCCCGGCTCTTGCCGTGGATGCGGTAGACCTCGTCTGACCAGGTGACCGCACCAGTTGCCACATCAAGCCGCCAGCTGCCGACGCCGCCCAGCTCTTCCGCCATGCTCAGGGTCTCGACCAGTTCGGCCTGCACCCGTTCGGCCTCCTTGCGGGTCGTGATGTCCCGAACATGGTCGTGGAACTCGAGCAGATCGCCATTGAGGTCGAAAACCGGTCGCGGCGACGCCTCGAGCCACACGACCGAACCGTCCTGTTTGAGAGCCCTGTATTCGAAGCGCAGCGGCTTTGCGCCGGGGCTGGCCACCATACAGGACGCAAAACTGGCCCGGACTTGCGGGAAGTCATCGGGGTGGATGAACTCGCTACAATTCCGGCCGATGAGTTCACCCGGTGTCCGGCCCATCACAGTTTCCACCGACGGCGAAAGGTAGCGGAACGTCCCGTCCGGGCCATAGCGGGCAATGACGTCCGTCGCGGTCTCGCTCATCACCCGGAACAGGGATTCGCTGCGTTCCAGCCGCGCCTTGGCCTGGATCGCCTGGGTCACATCCTGGAACACACCGAACAGGGCAACGATCCGCCCCTGGTCATCCTGCTCCGTCCCCGCCTGGGTGACGACAAGGCGCTCTTCGAGATCCGGGGTCCTGAGGCGCAGCTCGAAATCATAGCCCTCGCCGGTCGCCAGGGCCCGCGACACGGCTTCCGCCAGCCGCTGCGCATCGTCGGGATGATAGGACGCGAGGACGAGGTCGCAGTTGGGATCGACCTCCTGCGGCTCATAGCCGTGGATCCTGTAGACCTCGTCCGACCAGCTTACCTCGCCGGTTCTAACATCATATCGCCAGTTGCCGATGCCTGACATCTGCTCCGCCAGGCGCAGAAGCTTCAACTGCTCTGACTGAACCTGCTGGGCGGTCGTCTGGTCGAACATTCTTCCGGCGATGGTGGCGACCTGGTCGAGCGTGACCCATTCAGAGGCCGCAAGGGCCGGCCGCGGCCGCGAATCCATGATGCCGACCGCACCCACAGGCTCACCCTTTCGGGTGCTGACCGTGGAGCCCGCAAAGAACCGAAGGAACGGCGCTCCCACGACCATCGGATGATCCTTCAGGACCGGATGAAGGGTCATGTCCTCGATGATCAGCCGGGAGCCCGCTACCATCCCGACCAGAAGATTGCTGACGCTGAGGTCCCGCGGCACACAGCTCTCGCCCACGCTGACCTCGGAACGAAACACCGCAAGATCGCCGTGGACGAAGGAAACGAGACTGAACGGGACCCCGAACTGGCTGCACAGCAGGGCGGTCAGGTGGTCGAACGGGGTATCGAGTCCCAGGCTGTCCTGATGCTGCACCGTCGCCACCCCGTCCTGCCTAGCGGTGCAGAAGGCCACAGGCTGACGAATTAATGGTTACCGGCGAACGGTGATCACCCGCCCCGCTCCAGATCCCACTCCGGTGCCTCGAAATCCAGCGCGTCCTCCGGCTCCTTGAGCGCCAGCTCCGATACCGTCTGCCCACGCACCGAAACGCCCGCGGCGTGCACGCTCTCCGGATCGCCCGAGATCAGCGGATGCCAGTCGGCCAGTCCCCGTCCCTCATGGATCCGGCGATAGCCGCACGACTTCGGCATCCAGCCCAGCTGTTCGATATTCCACGGTGTCAGCTTGATGCAGTCCGGCACCTGTGCGCGCCGGTTGTCGTAGTCGATACAGGTGCAGCGATCGCTGTCGAACAGCTTGCAGTGAACCCGCGTCGGAACGACCTTGCCCGTATCCTCGTCCTCGAACCGGACAAGGCAGCACAGGCCACAGCCGTCGCACAGGCTCTCCCACTCCTCGCGAGTCATCTGTTCCAGTCGCTTGGTTTGCCAGAAGGGCCGATCATCCATCGGCGGCCTCTTACGCGGAACCTCGTGGACTGTCTCCGCCCTTCGGCGGCCTCAGGTCGCTGCCGGCGCCGGCGGAGTGACCGGCACCGGTGCCACGGCGTCCACCCTCTGCCAGATATTCAGCCGGTTGGCCGGCGGCGCATCGCCCCGGCTCGGCCTCAGCCGCTCGCGCGAACACTCCGCCTTCACCCGGTCCAGCAGGGGTCCCCAGAACTCCGGCCTCTGGTCGGAGGTCTTCCGCGCCGAACGGCCCGTCAACCGGTCCCCGAGCCGCGCCACCGGTCCGTCATCCCGCGTCCGGCGCAGGTTCGCGACCGAGCCCATCATCGCCTTGCGCAGGGCGTAGTTGCAGCCGCCCAGCCGCTGCATCCGCTCGCTGACCACGAAATATTCCTCGCCCGACAGGCAACGCAGCTCCTGATCCTGGGCACGCGCCGCCGATTCCGTCCGGGCCTCGCCCTCGTCGATCCCGGTTCGGCTCCGTGCCCTCGCCGCCATCCGGTCCGGTGCCCCGGCGTCATAGCTGCCCAGCGCCGACTGCAGGCACAGGTCGATCCGGTTCGACGCCGCCATCGCCCCGTCCATATAGGACACCAGATCGCGCAGCTCCGGCGCGGCCGTATTGTCGGCCGGCAGCATCAGGTCCTTCAGATCGGAATAGGTGGTCTGGTAGTCGCTCCAGACCAGGGTGAAGTCATCGTACCGCGTCTGGGCCGCTTCCTGCGATCCGCCGCGCAGCATGGCGTTGGCGACGCGGCGGCTGTTGACGTCGAACAGGTCGGACTGGCGGCGATAGGCGTCAATATGCGGCGCGATCTGCACCAGCATGTCCGCCGCCGCCGCGACCTCGCCCGAGGGCCGCGAGATCGTGTCATAGGCCAGGGTGCCGGCCACCGGCGTCAGCGCCAGAACGATCCCGCCCAGCAGCTCGCCCCAGCCGAAGCCCCGCTTCCGGCGCACGACCGGTCCGGCATCCTGACCCTGGTCACTCATCCTCATCCCCCCGGACGTTCAGCCTTAACCTAACGCCGTTCCGCTTGCCGCCGCCGCAAATCCCTCGACACGCGAAGGCCGCAGCCGGTGGCCACAAGGCCCCGCACCGCCTATATGGCCGCCTTCGACCGCGCAGCCTCCCCGCTGTGCGGCGTATCCAGGGTTCGCATGGCTCCCCGTCCTCCTCTCGTCGCCCTCAAGAACGTCCGTCTCCAGGACGGCCAGCGCCCGCTGTTCGACGGGGTCGACATCGCGGTCGAGCCGCGCACGCGCGCCGCCCTCGTCGGCCGCAACGGGGCCGGCAAGTCGACCCTGATGAAGATGGTCATGGGCCTGATCGAGCCCGACGCCGGCGACCGCTCAATGCAGGCCGGCACCCGCTTCGCCTATGTCGCCCAGGAACCCGTCATCACCGGCGAGACCCTGCTGGACTACGCCGCCTCCGAAGGGGCCGAGCGCTGGACCGCAGAGGCCTGGCTGGCCACCTTCGGTCTCGACCCCCAAAAGGCCGCAGTGAACCTGTCGGGCGGTGAAATCCGCCGCGCCGCCCTCGCCAAGGCCTTCGCCGAAGAGCCGGACCTGCTGCTGCTCGACGAGCCGACCAACCACCTCGACATCCTGGCCATCGAACTGCTGGAGGATGAACTCCTCCAGGCCCGGTTCTCCGTGCTGGTCGTCAGCCACGACCGCGCCTTCCTCAACCGCGTCACCCAGTCCTGTCACTGGCTGGAAGGCCGCCGCGTCCGCACCCTCAACAAGGGCTTCGCCGCCTTCGACGAATGGGCCGACAAGGTCATGGAGGAAGAGGCCGAGTCCCTGCGCCGCCTGAACAAGGCGATCGAGCGCGAGACCTATACCTTCTACCGCTCCATCACCGCCCAGCGTACCCGCAACGAAGGCCGCGCCCGCGCCCTCAACGCCATGCGCGAGGACCGCGCCGAACGGGTCAAGGACATCCCCCGCGAACTCAATCTCGGCGTCGATTCCGGCGGCCTGTCGGGCAAGCTGGTGGCCGAGCTCAAGGGCGTGACCAAGGGCTTCGGCGAGCGCACCGTCATCAAGCCGTTCAGCACCCGTGTCATCCGCGGCGACCGGCTGGCCATCGTCGGCCCGAACGGCGCGGGCAAGACCACCCTGGTCAAGATCCTGCTCGGCAAGCTCAAGCCCGACGAGGGCACGGTCCGCCTCGGTGCCAATCTGGAGCCCGTCTATCTCGACCAGTCCCGCGAAGGTCTGCGCAGCGACATGACCCTGTGGGACGCCCTGACCCCCGGCGGCGGCGACAGCGTCCTGGTGCGCGGCGTGTCCAAACACGTCGCCGCCTATGCCAAGGACTTCCTGTTCCAGGAGGGCCAGCTGCGCCAGCCGATCTCGACCCTGTCCGGCGGCGAGCGCAACCGCCTGCTGCTGGCCCGCGCCCTGGCCAAGCCCGCCAACATGCTGGTCCTCGACGAACCGACCAACGACCTCGACATGGACACGCTCGACAAGCTGGAAGAGCTGCTCGAGACCTATGACGGCACCTTGATCCTGGTCAGCCACGACCGCGACTTCGTCGACCGTCTGGCCACCTCGACCATCGCCATGAACGGCCGCGGCGACATCGTCGAGACCCCCGGCGGCTGGACCGACTTCATCCGCCAGAACCCCGGCTTCCTCCAGCCCGGCGCCAACCCCCGCCCGCAGGACAAGGACGCCGCCCAGCGTGCGGCGGCAGCGCCCGCCCCGGCCTCGATCGCGCCGGCCGCCCCGAAGAAACCCGGCAAACTCACCTTCAAGGACGCCCACCGCCTGAAGGAGCTGGAGGGCCTGCTCGCCAGCCTCCCGGACGACATCGCCCGGCACGACGCGACCCTGTCCGACCCCGACCTCTACGCCCGCGACCGCAAGGCCTTCGACCGCGCCACCGCCAACGCCGACCGCGCCCGCACCCTGCTGGCGGCGGCGGAGGAGGAATGGCTGGAGCTGGAAGCGAAGCGCGAGGCCCTCGCCAACGTCTGATCGCGGCGTCGCGACGCCCAAAACGGCCCTTCTGACCGAATTTCCGGCCGATTTCGCGAGCCTGTGCAGAAGTCCCAAGACGTTCGAAGAGCGAAGAAAATTCGAAAATCGTCACAAGAAGTCCGCCCTCCTGCACGATTTATCCCCCGGACCATCCACAACCGCTCATTCCGGACCGCTTGCCACATCTGCGGATCGGAGCGAGCTTGATCAGGCCGAGGGACACGGCGGCGCGGAAAACCGGGGAGACCCGGGGATCAAAGCGGACCGGCCCGGCTCTCTGATCGAACGCACCGGGGGGTTTCGACCTTAACGGACGGGAGACAGGATCAAGGCCCAAGGGACCCTTCGAAGGCTTCGGCCGGAGAAGACCGGAGGGAACCGGATCGGGATCGATGGACGGCGCGGGGCTCGACCTCGTGGAACGCCGGAGACCAGGAGCGCGACAGGATACAGCTGACCATCACCGGGGTTCGCCTCGCTGATGCCGAAGCCAGGGCCCTGAACCTCAATGGCCAAGTCCAACCCGGACTTGGCGAGGGGACGAGGAAAACCGGTTCGCCGGGGATCTTCGTCCCCTCGCTCAATTCCGGGCTCCGGATCGCCGTCGACAGGCGCCTTTCCTTCCGGCCCGCCGGCCCTTAGCGTCCGGGCATGCCGTCGCCCGAAACCCCCGTCTTTTCCGCTGATCGTCGCGTCCTGCTGGCGGGCGTCGGTGCCCTGCTGATCGCCGGGTCCGCGCGCGGTGCGGCGGCGCAGGATCCTGCAGCCGCGACGCGCGCCGTGATCGCGGCCCTGCAGCCCCTGGCCATGCGCGCGGTGGTTCTGGAGCAGGCAGACCGGCCCACAGTGTGCCGGCTCGGGGGCGCTCCGCGCCTGCCTGCGTCGACCGCCTGGCCCGACCGGAAGGGCCGACCGCTGTCCTTCATCGCCGAACTGGATCTGACCGCCCTGCGCGCGGTCGGCGGCCCGGACTGGTTGCCGGCATCGGGCGTCCTCCACCTGTTCTTTGACGTCGAGGAGGAACCCTGGGGTTTTGATCCGGCCGACCACGACGGCTGGAAGGTCATCATGACCGATGCTCCCGCCCCCCGGCCCCTGCCGCATCCGCCGGGCCTGTCCGGCGACCGGGTCTTCGCGCCCGTCCCACTCGCTGGCCGGAGCACCCTGACCTATCCGACCACCGAACGCCTGGACCTGACCCCGGAGGTTGGCCGGACGTTCGAGTTCGAGCCGGTGCACGCCTTCATGGACGCCGGGCTGGGCGACGGTCCGCGGCATCAGGTCGGCGGCTTTCCCAGCCCCATCCAGGGGGACGGCATGGAGCTCGAGGCGCAACTGGCCTCGAACGGCATCTATATGGGCGGGCCGGACAGCTACACAGACGCGCGGATCGCCGCGCTCGAGCCCGGCGCGGCCGACTGGCGGCTGCTGCTGCAGATCGACAGTGACGATGCGGCCGGACTCATGTGGGGCGACACGGGGACCCTCTATGTCTGGGTCCGGGAACAGGACGCGCGCATGGGCGACTTCAGCCGCGTCTGGATGATCGTCCAGTCCGCATGAGGCGCATCTCTTCCCTTCCCTTCGCCTGAGCCGTACATCACGGCCATGACCTTGCGTGGGAATCGCCGTTTCTCGACCGACCGCCGCGCCTTGCTGGCCGGTGCCGGCGCGCTCGCGGCCACAGCGGCGCTCGCCGGCTGCCAGGGCTCCGAGGCCCCTGTCGACGAAGAGGGCCGCGTTCGCCTGCGCTTCGCCACCGACTGGCGCGCCCAGGCCGAGCACGGCGGCTTCTACCAGGCACTGGCTTCGGGGGCCTATACGAAGCGCGGCCTGAACGTCGAGATCATCCAGGGCGGCCCGAGCGTGAACGTGCCGCAGCTGCTGGCCTCCGGGGCCGTTGAGCTGGGCATGGGCTCCAACAGCTTCATCCCGATGAATCTGGTCGCCGAGGGTGCCCCGGTGAAGGCCGTCGCCGCCTTCTTCCAGAAGGACCCCCAGGTCCTCATCGCTCATCCGGACCCGGCGCTGGAGACCATCGCCGACCTCGCCGGCCGCCCCATGCTGCTGGCCACCGCCTCGCGCGACGCCTTCTGGGTCTGGCTCAAGGCCAAATACGGCTTCACCGACGATCAGGTCCGGACCTACAATTTCAACCCCGCGCCCTTCCTCGCCGACGAGCGGGCGGTGCAGCAGGGCTATCTGACCTCGGAGCCCTACAGCATTGAACAGGCTGCGGGTTTCGCGCCCAGGGTCTTCCTGCTGGCCGACGAGGGCTATCCCTCCTACGCCGCCATGGTCCTGGCCCCCAACGCCTTCGCCCGCGACAACGCCGCCGCCCTGCGCAGCTTCATCGCCGCTTCGGCCGAGGGCTGGCGCGACTACATCCAGGGCGACGGCAAGGCCGCTGACGCCCTGATCCGCAAGGCCAATCCGGAGATGACCCAGGCCATCCTCGACCAGGCCCGCGCCCGGCTGAAGGCCAACGGCATCGTCGATGGCGGCGACGCCGCCCTCTACGGTCTCGGCGCCATGACCGCCGAACGCTGGCAGGCCTTCTTCGACGTCACCTCCCAGGCCGGGGTCTATCCGACCAATCTGGACTGGCGGCAGGCCTTCACCACCCAGTACCTGCCCGGCCGTGGCCGGAGCTGACGCCGCGGCGTCGCTGGACGGCGTCCTCGTCCGCTATCCCGGCCGTGCGCCGCTCGGCCCCGTCGACCTGACCGTCGCCCCCGGCGAGATCGTTGCCGTCGTCGGCGCATCCGGGGCCGGCAAATCTACCCTCCTGCGCCTGCTGGCCGGGCTGGAGCCGCCGTCCGAAGGCACCGTCCAGCGGGCCGACGGCCGTACCGGCTTCGTCTTCCAGTCCGCCACCCTGATGCCCTGGGCCGACGCCCTCGCCAACGTCGCCCTGCCGCTGGAACTGGCCGGCATGGCGCGCGCCGACGCCCGCGCCCGCGCCGCCGAAGCCCTGACCGCCGTCGGTCTCAGCGACCGGCTCGACGCCCGTCCGCGCCAGTTGTCCGGCGGCATGGCCATGCGCGTCGCCCTCGCCCGCGCCCTCGTCACCGAACCGGACCTTCTGCTCCTCGACGAGCCCTTCGCCGCCCTCGACAGCGTCACCCGCCGCCGGCTGATCGAGGACCTGCATCGCCTCTGGTCCGCCCGCACCCCGAGCCCGGCCATCGTCTTCGTTACCCATGACGTCGAGGAGGCCGTCTATCTGGCTGGCCGCGCCGTGGTCCTGGACGGCGCGACCGGGCGGGTCGCGGCGACCCTCGACTCGCCCGGTGCCTTGCCGCGGCCCGACGGTTGGCGCTCGGCCGCCGAATACCGGTCCGCCGTCGAAGCCCTTGCCCGGGCCCTCGAGACCGCCATGCCCGGGGCGGAGGTGCCGGCATGATGCGCATCCTCCCGTCCCTGCTGCTCACGCTCCTGCTTCTGGCGGTCTGGGAGGTCGCCTGCCGCGCCCTGCACGTCCCGCCCTATTTCCTGCCGCCGCCCAGCGCCGTGGCCGCCGCCCTGGTCGACCGCGCCCCGCTCCTTGCCGCCTCCGCCGCCGCGACCTTCTGGATGGCCCTGCAGGCGCTGGTCGTCGCCGCCCTGCTCGGCGGCGGTCTGGCGCTCGCCGTCTCGCTCAGCCGCCCGGCGGAGCAGGCGGTCCGCCCGCTCGCCGTCGCCCTGCAGGTCACGCCGGTGGTGGCCATCGCCCCGCTGGTGATGATCTGGGCCGGACTGGACAATGCCGACCGGGCCGTGGTCGCGCTCGCGGCGGCCGTCGCCTTCTTCCCCCTGTTTTCGGGCGTCCTGACGGGACTCAAGTCCGCCGATCCCGACCTCGAGCGGCTGTTCGACCTCTACGGTGCCTCGCCCGTTCAGCGGCTGGTCCGGCTGCGCCTGCCCTCGGCCCTGCCTTTCGTGCTCGAGGGTCTGCGGGTCGCGGCAGGGCTCGCCGTGATCGGTGCCGTGGTGGCGGAGTTCGTCTCCGGCTCGGGCGCAACGCAGGGACTGGCCTGGCGATTGCTCGAAGCCGGCAACCGGCTGCGCACGGCCGACATGCTGGCCGCCCTCGCCTGCCTGATGTTCATGGGCCTGCTGCTCAACGCCGCCGTCAGCGTGCTGGATCGGGCTGTGCGCCGCCGCCTGTCCTGAATCCAATGGGCCCGCGTTAGCAGCAGGTTAAGCGACCTGTGACTAGCGTGGGGCTCCATTCCCCCGTCCGGAGACGCCCTCTTGCGCCGCTCCCCGATCCTGAAGACCGCCCTGCTCGCCGCCGCGGGCCTGGTGCTGTCCGCCGGCGGGGCCGCGGCCCAGAGTGCGGACGTACCCGCCGGCGAGGCCCGCGGCCTGCGCTATCTGTCATGGCCGGGGCGCAGCGAGGCCGCCCCCGCGGCGGCCGCCGCCGGTCCTGCTGCGGTAGCAAGACGCGACCTCCGACGCCCCAACACCGTCATTCCGCACGGCGGTTTCGCCTCGACCCCGCCTGCGCCGTCGCGGCCGGGGCTCACACCCGCGCCCGGCGCGCGCCGGACCCTGACCCCGGCCAACGCCTGGATGCAGCCCGCCGCACCGGCTCCCGGGCCCGCACCGGCGGAGCCCGCGAGGGTCGCTCCTGCCGCGCCGCGCCCCGCGCCCACGCCGGCTCCGGCACCTCCGCCCCAGCCCCGTGCGACGCCCGACTATCTGCCGGATCCCGGTGGTCGCGGTCAGGCGGTGCCGGCCGAGGTGATCTATACGCCGGCACCGGCCCAGCCTGCTCCGATCGAGAGCGGCCCGTTCGATCCCATGGCCCCGCGACGCGACGCGCCGATCTTCCGCATGCAGCGGGACGCGCCCGCCGCGCCGCCTGCTGCCCAGCCCGTCCTCGAGCCTGCCGCCGCTACGCCCGGTGCGACGCCGCAGCCGCGCCGCGTGGCCGAAGTCAGCAACAGCGGCGAACGCCCGCCGGTTCAGGGCGGCCGCTATTACTCGGTCCACCGCCAGAACGGCCGACAGCCGGACGCGCTTGAGATGCCTGCGCCGAACTATGTCGATGCCCTGGTCGTCAGCATGCCCGAGACCATAGCCTCCCAGGACCTCGCTGCGCCCGAACAGGGGCCGACGCTGATCCGCGACGCCCAGGGCCGGGTGCGTCCCGCGCCCGCCGCCTCCGACGGGGACCACCAGTGACGACCGCGTCTTCTCCTTCCCGCCTGCCCGAACTGATCGCCATGGCCGAGGAGGGGTCGAGCGAGAAGCGGCGGGCCCTGCTGCGTGAACTGACCGACCGCTTCTTCGGCGCCGCCACCCACAGCGCTGCGGAGGACACGCTCTACGGATCCGTCCTGTCCAGCCTGGCCGCGGACATGGAAACCGCCGTCCGCGCCGAACTCTCCGCCCGTTTCGCCACGGCGCCGAACGCGCCCCATGCCCTGATCCACAAACTGGCCAATGACGAGGCCGCGGTCGCGAAGGCCGTCCTGACCACCTCTCCGGTCCTGACCGACGAGGACCTGCTGGGCGTCGTTCGCAAGCATGGCCAGGACCACCTGCGCGCCGTTTCGGCCCGCCCCTCGGTGTCCGAAGCCGTGGCCGACGTCATTGTCGAGCGCGGCGATGACGAGACCCTCGGAACCCTGCTGCGCAACGACGGCGCCCAGCTGTCGCGCAAATCGTCCGAGGCCGCCGTCGAGCGGGCGCGGGTCAATCCCGCGCTGCATGAGGCCACGGTCTCGCGGACCAGCCTCCCGGCCGACCTGCTCAACGAGATGTATTTCGTGGTCGAGGCCCGGCTCCGGACGCGGATCCTCGAACAGAACGCCCGCATGGACCCGGCCCTGCTGGAGAGCGCCCTGGCCGCCGGCCGGGCCCGCATCGCCACCGACGACGGTGCCCTGCCCGCCGACTACGCCGAATGCTCGGCCTATGTGGAAGAACTCAAGGCAGCGGGTCAGCTGACACCGCAGATGCTGGCCCGCTTCCTGCGGTCGGGCGGCACGACCTCGTTCCTGATCGCCCTGGCCCAGTTGTCGGACATCGATTTCCACACCGCCCGCCAGATCGTCGAGCGCCGCGAACTCGACGCCCTGGCGGTGGTCTGCAAGTCCGCCGACCTCGATCGCGCCCTGTTCCTGACCTATGCGGTCGTCCTGCTGAACGACGACGGCGACGCCATGGCCAAGGCCCATTCCTACGCCCGGATGTACGCCGAGCTGAGCCGCGACGCCGCGCTCAGGACCCTGCGCTTCTGGCGTATGCGCCGCGGGGCCGTCGCGGCCTGACCCAATACAGCAAAACGCCCGCCCCCATGACTGGAGGCGGGCGCTTCTGCCGAACAGAACGTCCGGATTACTTCTTGGCGCGGCCGCCGGCGGCGCGGGCGGGTTTGCGGCCGCCCTGGCCGAGGCCCATCTGCTTGGCGAGGTCCGAACGCGCCTTGGCGTAGTTCGGGGCGACCATCGGATAGTCTTTCGCCAGACCCCATTTGGCCCGGTATTCCTCGGGGCTCATATTGTATTTGGTGCGCAGGTGGCGCTTCAGCGATTTGAACTTGCGGCCGTCTTCCAGGCAGATCAGGAAATCGGGCGTGATCGACTTGCGAACCGGCACGGCCGGGTCCTTGACCTCGGGCTCCGGCTCGACAGCGCCGGTCGAGACCTGGGTCAGGGCGGCATGGATGCTGGAGATCAGGCCCGGAACTTCGGACGCCTGCACATTGTTGTTGCCGACATAAGCCGAAACGATGTCCGCAGTCATCTCGAGAAGTTGAGCATTGTCTTCCATGGGCCAGCCTCACCTTAGCTTGTTTGTTTTTCGACTGAATCAGTCCGTAGCGTGATCAATAGATTTGTTCCACAGTGAAAGCAACTGCGGGTTCCATGCTCGCAGCACGGCCCTGAAGTGTTTCAAACTGCGAAATATTCGCCGTCTTCGGTCAGGCGGGGCGGCGCTTAGCGGCCGAAATTGTCCGCGAGCGCGAGCATGGCCGCGCGTTCCGGAGCCGAGTAGTTGTCCAGCCCTTCTTCTTCGCCGTCGCGAATGGCCTTCAGAAGAGCGGGCGTGAGAGCTGAAGACAACGACCAGTTCCAGTAACGCAGCACCGTCTGCGCCCGGTCGACCGCCAGCATGTCATAGGTGATCTGCACCCGGTCCCAGGCAGGATGTACGGCACCGTCGGCCGTTGTCTCGGGTCGACGCATCGAACGCCACAGATTGGTCAGGTCAGCCTTGCCCAGCCCCGTCGCCTTGCACAGGATGGCCAGCGGCTCGCCCCCGGGATCGCCCATGATCTTGGCCCCGGTCACCGGCTTCACCCCGGACAGATAGGCGATCTCGGTCGCCACCTCGCGGTTCAGCCCCTTTTGCGCCGCCGCCGCCACCGCCTGTTCCAGCCCGCCGTAGGGGCTCCGGGCGATCGCGGCCCGATTACGCTGGCGACGCTCAATGAACTGCAGCGCCTTGCGCGACACCGGGTCCTGCCAGTTCTCAGCCGCGGCCATGGGGAAGACGTCTTCCGACACCTCCTGCATGACTTCGCGCGACACGGCGAACCGCTGCAGGATCGTCCGGCGATCCTCCGCCCCGCTCCACCAGAACATCACATAGGCACCCGACGGCCTGAGCTCCGGCCGCTTCAGGACCGGACCGCACAGCTGCGTCTCCTGGCGGCTCAGGCTGACGACGCACTCGATCGCCGTCTGACTCAGTCGGGCCGTGCTGTTGCGAAGAACCGCCTCAATCACCTGGCTCTCGCCGAAGCCCAGCAACGTCTCCGTCACCACCTCGGACAGCGCGCGACGGCTGGCCATCAGGAAGCGGTGCGCCGTCGTCGCGTCACGGGCGCAGGCGACCAGATCGGCGTCCGACAGGGAGGCGCATTGTTCGATCAGCAGCCCCGCGATCTCCGGATCGTCGCGAAGCAGCATCCGCGCCAGGGCGTTGGGCAATTCGGCCAGGGGCGCGAGACGGGTGGCCACCCGACGACGGTCCTCCGGCGCGGCCAGCCGGAGCATCTCGACCAGCAAATCGCCCGTAACGGCGCGCTCGAACGCGTTGATCCGGCTGGCCGGCAGGGACACGACATCCGCCAGGCGTTTCAGCAACGCATGACGCGCGCGGAAGACGCCTTCCGGGGCGGTCTCCTCAGGGCTGGTCGCGGTCTCGGACATATCCCGCGAATCCTAGGACCGCGTGGGTTAACCGCCCGTGACGGTCAAAGCCCCTCGAACAAGGCGGTCGAAAGATAGCGTTCCGCGAAGCTTGGGATGATCACCACGATGGTCTTGCCGGCGTTCTCCTCCAGCGCGGCCTGCCGGAAGGCGGCGACCAGGGCGGCACCGGACGATATCCCGACCGGGATGCCCTCCACTCGCGCGGCCTTGCGGGCCATGTCGAAGGCCTCGTCATTGGAGACCTGCTCGACGCCGTCGATGACCGAGCGATCGACGATCGAGGGGATGAAGCCGGCCCCGATGCCCTGGATCTTGTGCGGTCCGGGCTCACCGCCCGAGAGTACCGGCGAGGCCGTCGGCTCGACCGCGATCATGCGCAGCGAGGGTTTGCGCGCCTTCAGCACCTGGCCGACGCCGGTGATGGTGCCGCCCGTGCCCACGCCGGCAATCACGATGTCCACGGCGCCCGCTGTGTCGTTCCAGATCTCCTCCGCCGTCGAGACGCGGTGGATGGCCGGATTGGCGGGGTTGTCGAACTGGGCCGGGATGACGGCGCCGGGCGTCCGGTCCCTCAGTTCCATGGCCATGGCGATGGCCCCCTTCATCCCCTTCTCGGCCGGGGTCAGCACCAGTTCTGCGCCCAGCAGCGCCAGCATCTTGCGGCGCTCGATCGACATACTCTCCGGCATGACCAGGATCAGGCGATAGCCCTTGGCCGCCGCCACAAAGGCCAGGGCGATGCCGGTATTGCCGCTGGTCGGCTCGATCAGCACGGTGTCCGGCCCGATCTGTCCCCCCTGTTCCAGTGCCTCGATCATGGCCACGCCGATCCGGTCCTTGACCGAAGCCATCGGGTTGAAGAACTCCAGCTTGGCCAGCACCGTGGCTTTCGGCTTCATCTCCGCCGAAAGGCGCGGCAGCCCGACCAGGGGCGTGTCGCCGATGGTGTCCAGGATCGAGGCGAAGACCTTGCCGCGTCCGGCTTTCTGATGGCGGGAGGCGTCATAGGCGGACATCGCGGTCTCCTTGCAGGTGTTGAGCGAGAGATAGTTATTTTATCGGGGTCGCAAGTCTCTCGCGCGCATTTTGCGACGTTGCCCGGGTTACTCGCCTGATCGCATTGCGCCGTTGGCGCCACCGACCGTCGGTTGTATCACCCTGGTAAGCCCCGAGTATCGCAACGGGCGTGACGGGGGTCTTACGATGCGTTTTGTTTCCGCGAGCCGGGCGATCGGCCTGTTTGCCGGCGTCATTCTCCTGATCGCGCCCGGCGCGGCGTTGGCCGGCGACGAAGTGCTGCGGGGCCCCGAGCCGGCATGGGTGGTGACGGCCGTCGAGGGCGCACCCAACGCCACGGCTGCGACCGCAGAGGGCCTGCGCATCCTGCTGTTCGACAGCCAGATGCGCGCCGATGGAGAGAGCGAAGCCTTCTACAGCCGGTATCGCAGCATGGCCGTGTCCCCCCAGGCCCTCCCCCTGATGGGCAATGTCGGCGTCACCTGGAGTCCTTCGAACCAGGACGTGACCGTCCACCATGTCCACATCATCCGTGATGGTCAGGTCATCGACGTGCTCGCCGGCCAGACCTTCGAAACCCTGCGCCGTGAGGAGAACCTCGAGCACGCCATGCTGGACGGCCGGATCACGGCGGTCCTCCATCCCGCCGGCCTGCGGGTCGGTGACATCCTCGACGTGGCCTACACCGTGGTGTCTCGCGACCCTGTAACCGGCGGCCATTTTGAACAGTCGATGGACCTGAACCTGCCCGCCCTGGTCGACCAGATCCGCTTTCGGGCCTCGTGGCCGACGGCCCTGCCGGTGCGGCTTCGCGCCGCCAACGACTGGACCCCGCTTCCCGTCCGTCGCAGCGGCGGCCAGTCCGTCGTCGAACTGGAGTTGAACGCGCTCCAGCCGGTGCCCGTGCCGGATGACATTCCGACCCGGCTCCGCGCCCTGCGCCTCATCGAGCTGACCGACTATCGCGACTGGTCCGACATCGCCGTGGTGCTCAAACCGCTCTATGACCGGTCCCGCCGGATCGAGCCCGGCTCCTCGCTGCAGGCCGAAATCGAACGCATCCGGGCCCTGTCCGATGATCCGGCCGTCCGGGCCGCCGCCGCCCTGCGCCTGGTTCAGGATCAGGTCCGCTACGTCGCGCTGATGATGGGCGAGGGTGGCCTGACTCCCGCCACGGCCGAGGAAACCTGGAACCGCCGGCTCGGCGACTGCAAGGGCAAGACCGTCCTGCTGCTCGCCCTGCTCGATGGCCTCGGCATAGAGGCCCAGCCCGCCGCCGTCAGCATCCTGAATGGCGACGGCATGCCCGACCGGCTGCCCATGGTCTCGGCTTTCGACCATGTGCTGGTTCGCGCTGTCATCGGCGGCTCGGTCTACTGGCTGGACGGGACCCGCACCGGCGACCGGAAGCTGGAGGATATCGCCGTACCCCCCTTCCGTTGGGCCCTGCCGCTCACCGGACCGGAGGCGCGGCTCGAGGCCCTGAACCTCGCGCCCCGGACGGTGCCGGATTCCGAAACCATAGTCGCCGTCGACGCCTCCGCCGGTCTCTACGCCCCCGCGGTCGTGACCGGGACGCTCATCATGCGCGGTGACGGCGCGGCGGCGCTCGGGGGCCAGATCGGGCTCATCCCGGCCACCCAAAGGGACCAGGGCCTGCGCTCCATCTGGTCGGCCCAGCTCGGCAATCCGACGATCACCGAGGTCGGCTCGAACTATGACGTCGAGGCCAACGTCCTGACCCTCACCATGACCGGTACGATGTCGCTGAACTGGGGCACCCAGGGCGTCGTCCCTCCGGGCGCGACCTATCTTCCCATCAGCAGTCTGGAGCGGTCCGAAGGGCCGTTCCGGAACGCCCCCTATGCGATCAACCATCCGACCTATTCACGGCAGGTTGCGACCTTGCGCCTGCCGGAAGGCGGACGGGGGTTCCGGGTTTCCGGCGGCGCCGTCGACCGGACCGAACTCGGCCACCATACGCGTCGCACCATGGTTCTGGAGGGCGATCTGGTCACGGTCGACCTGAGCCTGCGCAGCCTGACGGACGAGATCACCGCCGCCGAGGCGGACCGGGTTCGCGCCGAGGACCTCACCCGGCGGTTCGACCCTCCGAGGGTGTTCCCTGACCGGAACTATCGCCCCTCCGATTCCGATCGCGCGGCCTGGGCCGCCGACGCGCCAGCTACCGCGAGCGGCTGGCTCGACCGCGCCCTCGCCCTGTCGCGAAGCGGTGACTGGGCGGGCGCTGCCGAGGCGGCCGGCCGCGCCATTGAACTCGACCCCACAAGCAGCGCCGCATGGGCCAACCGCGGCGTCTACCGGTTCTGGACCGGCGATCTCGAGGGTGCGGTGGCGGATCTGGAAAAGGCGGTCGACATCGACCCCTCCGAACGGGTCGCGATGAACGGCAACGCCCTGCTCGCCATGAACGACGGGCGCTTCGACGACGCCGTGATCGAGCTTTCGCGGGCCCTGCGCCAGGCGCCGGGCGACGACTTCGCGCTCGGCACCCGGGCCCAGGCCTATCTGGCTCTGGAACAGTATGATCGGGCGCTCCGCGACATCGACACCCTGATCGCCGGCCGCCCCACCGACGTCCCCCTGAAGCTCCGGCGCATCGGCGTTCTGGAACAGGCCGGCCGGACGGAACAGGCCGATGCAGAAATGGACGCCCTGGCCGAGGCCGATCCCTCGGCCCCCGGAGTATTGCTCAATCAGGCCGCGCTGAAGCTGGAACGCGGGAAGGCCCAGGAGGCGTCGGAAATTCTGGACCGTTTCCTCGCATCCTCTCCGGCGAACCCCCGGTCCGCTCTGATCCTCCGTGCAGAGGCAGCCATCGCGCTCGGTCAGCTTGATCGCGCGGCGCAGGACCTCGCCACCGTCCGCGAGGCTGCTCCCGCTGATGCGGAGGTCCTGAACAACCTCTGCTGGACCGCCGCCACGGCGGGGGTCCTGCTGGATCAGGCGCTGCGGGATTGTGACGCCGCCTTGGCCATTGCACCGGACAGCCCGGCGATCCTCGACAGCCGGGGGCGGCTGTTGTTGCAGCGAGGCGACCTCGCCGGCGCCCTTGCCGCCTATGAGGCGGCGCTGGCGATCGCACCCGAACTGCCGGCGTCCCTTTACGGTCGGGGCGTGGCCCGGATCGCCTCGGGCCAGGTCGAAGAGGGCGAGCGCGACAAGGCCGCCGCGATCGCGCTTGATCCCGACACACCGACGGACTTCGAGTCCTATCCACCGCGGTGAAGCAGTCCGAAGGCCCCGAAATTAACCTCCCGTTAAGCATGATGCCGCTTTCTGGCGGGGCTGCGGTCGTCGGCCCCGTGGGCCTGTTCGACCCGACGCGGCCAGTTCCGGGGCTTCCACTTGCACTCTCTCGCCGCCGCCGTTGAAGCGATCGACCCGCTGGTCGTGACCGGCAAGGTCGCGGGGGTGAACGGCCTGCTGATCGAGTCCCGGGGCGGGCTGTCGCGGCTGTCGGTCGGGGCCCGGGCCGAAATCGAGCGCCGCCACCTGTCGCCCCTGCCGGCCGAAGTCGTCGGCTTCCGCGACGCCAAGGCCCTGCTGATGCCCTTCGGCCCGGTCGAGGGCGTGGCCCCCGGCGCCGATATCCGCATCGTCTCCGCCGCCGCCAGCGTCCGCCCGACCACCGCCTGGCTGGGCCGGATCATCGATGCCTTCGGCCAGCCCATCGACGGCAAGGGCCCCCTGCCTGTCGGCCCCGCCGCCTATCCCCTGCGCGCACCCCCGCCCCCGGCCCATTCGCGCGGCCGGGTCGGCGAGCGGCTCGACCTCGGCGTCCGCGCCATGGATGTCTTTACCACCACCTGCCGCGGCCAGCGCCTCGGCATCTTCGCCGGCTCCGGCGTCGGCAAGTCGGTGCTGCTGTCCATGCTGGCCAAACAGGCCACCTGTGACGTGGTCGTCGTCGGCCTTATCGGCGAACGGGGCCGGGAGGTCCGGGAGTTCGTCGAGGAGACCCTGGGCGAGGAAGGCCTGCGTCGCGCGGTCGTCGTCGTCGCCACCTCCGACGAGCCCGCCCTGAAGCGTCGCCAGTCGGCCTATATGACCATGGCCATCTGCGAATATTTCCGGGATCAGGACCTCGAGGTCCTGTGCCTGATGGACTCCGTCACCCGCTTCGCCATGGCCCAGCGCGAGATCGGCCTGGCCGCCGGCGAGCCCCCGACCACCAAGGGCTATACGCCGACCGTCTTCACCGAACTGCCCAAGCTGCTGGAGCGCGCCGGGCCGGGTCCGGTCCGGCCGGACGGCACCACCGCCGGGCCGATCACCGCCATGTTCACCGTGCTGGTCGACGGCGGCGACCATGACGAACCCATCGCCGACGCCGTGCGAGGCATTCTCGACGGCCACATCGTCATGGACCGCAAGATCGCCGAGCGCGGACGCTTCCCGGCCATCGACGTCCTCAAATCCGTCAGCCGCACCCTGCCCGCCTGCCAGACGCCGCCCGAGCGCGAGCTGAACAAGCGCGCCCGCCAGTGCCTGTCGGACTACGGCAATATGGAAGAGCTGATCCGCATCGGGGCCTACCGCGCCGGGGCCGATCCCATGGTCGACCGGGCCATCGCCCTGAACCCGGCGCTGGAAGCCTTCCTCGGCCAGGACAAGGACGATCACACCGGTCTTTCCGATTCCTTTACCCGGCTGGAAGCAATTCTGAATCAGGGCATGGTGCAGTGACCCCGTCCCTCTGGAGCGCGTACGCATGAGCAACTGGGCCCAATCGCTGATCCGGATCTCGAACTATGAGGTCGAGACGCTGCAGAAGCGCCTCGCCGAGATCACCGCCCGCCGCGCCTCCGCTGAAATGCGTATCGCCGTGCTCGAGGCCGAGGCCGAGATCGAGCAGGTGCGCGCCCGCGAGGACGCCGACGCCGCCATGATGCTGCAGGCCTATCTGAACGGCTGGAAGCTGCGCAAGGGTGCGGCCGAGGCCGACGTCGTCGTCATCGACGCCGAGGAGGAAGGCGCCCGCGACGCCCTGACCGGGGCCTTCGAGGAACTGAAGAAGTTCGAACACGTCGCCGAGATGACCCGTCTCAACGCCGCCATCGCCGCCGGCAAGCGCGAGACCGCGGCCTTCGACGAACTGGGCCTGAGGCGGCGTGCGGGCTGATCCGCCCGGACTGAACCGCCGCGTCCTTCTCGCCGCGCCTCTCGGGCTGGCCGCCTGCGACCGCTTCGCCTCGGCCCAGACCCCGGTAGGCCCGCTGGCCACGCCCCTGAAATCCCTCGCCGACTTCCCCATCGGTGCCACCGGCATGACCGGTCAGCTGGACGACCCCGTCTGGGTCGCCGCCATGCGCCGCCACGTCAGCCAGATCACCCCCGAATGGGAGCTGAAGCCCGAGCGCATCCTGCAGCCGGGCTTTGCGTACGACTTCTCCGCCTCGGACCGGATGGTCGACTGGGGCCATGAACAGGGGCTGCGCGTCTTCGGCCATTGCCTCGTCTGGTATTCCCAGGGCCTCGACCAGTTCACCGAAACCCTGCCGACCGCCCGCTTCGCCGCCGAGTTTGACCGCTATGTCTCGACCGTCGCCGGTCGCTATCGCGGACGGATGGTGGGCTGGGACGTCGTCAATGAAGCGGTGGCCGAGGATGGAAACGGCCTGCGCGACTGCGTCTACGCCCGCAAGCTGGGCCCCGAGGCCTACATCGTCCGCGCCTTCGAACAGGCCCGGGCGGCCGACCCGGACGCCGTCCTGTTCCTCAACGACTACAATCTCGAGAACAATCCGCGGAAGGGCGCGACCTTCCTGCGGCTGGTCGAGCGGCTGCTGGCGCAGGGCGCGCCGATCGGCGGCATCGGCACCCAGTCGCACCTCGACATCGACATTCCCGCCGGAAACATCCGCGACTTCTTCCGCGATGCCGCCTCGCTGGGCCTGCCCATCCATGTCTCCGAGCTCGACTTCTCGATGCGCAGCGACAGCCCCGTCGACACCCGCTCGCTGATCCAGAAGCGCGCCCGGCAGGTCGCCCGCGTCGGCGAACTGGCCGAGGCCTTCATGGCCCTGCCCGCCCGCCAGCGTTTCGCCTTCACCACCTGGGGCCTGCGCGATACGGACAGCTGGCTGCTGCGCGACGAAGGCAAGGGCTGGAAGGACGACAGCCCCCTGCTGCTCGACGCCGGCGGCCGCGCCAATCCGGCCTATCAGGCCGTGGCCGAGGCGTTCCGGGGCTAGGCGCGAACCGCCTCGATCCCCGCCGCCGCGAGGTCCGCCAGCAACCCCTCGACCGCCGCCTCGACCTTCGCCGCATCCCGTCCACGCACCACCAGATTGGTCCCCATCTCGCCGACCGAGCCGTGGCCGAAGGGATAGCTGCCGAAGCTGATCTCGCGCTCTGCCCGGGCCGCGGCGGTGAGCAGGTCGGCGATCGCGCCCTCGCCGACCCCCGACACCCGGATCGTCCGCGCATGCACCACCGCTCCGGTGCGCAGCCGCGGCGCCACGTCTTCCAGCATGGCCGTCATGATCTTCGGCACGCCCGCCATCACGAAGACATTGCCGATCTGGAAGCCCGGCGCATCGGTCACCGGATTGGCGATCAGCGTCCCGCCCTCGGGGATCCGCGCCATCCGCCGCCGCGCCGTATTGAAGTCGTCGCCATAGCGCCGCGCCAGAATGGCCACCGCGTCGCGATGCTCCGGCAGGGCCACGCCGAAGGCCGTCGCCACCGCATCGGCGGTGATGTCGTCATGCGTCGGCCCGATGCCACCGGTGGTGAAGACATAGTCGTGGCTCGCCCGCAGGGCGTTGAGGCTGTCGACGATCTGCGCCTTGCGGTCGCCGATGGTGCGGGCTTCCTCAAGGTCGATCCCCAGCGCCGCCAGGAACCGGGCGATGGTGTTCAGATTGGTGTCCTGGGTTCGTCCGGACAGGACCTCGTCGCCGATGATGAGGACGGCGGCGGTGGGAGAGGATTCGGTCATTTCCGCACGCTAGACTGCTGCAGGCGTCCGGTCATCGTGTCGCCTTGAGCATCTGTGCTATGATGGCCATCTGAACCGAGCCTGCCGCCTCCCGAAAGCCCCCCGATGTACGAGACCCCCGAACTGGACAGCGACGCCTTCGTCCGCACCCATGAGATCCGCGTCCACGAGGACGAGGCGATGTGGGAGGGCATGCGCGCGGCCGGTCGTCTGGTGGGTCAGGCGCTGGACATGATCACGCCTTACGTGGTCCCCGGCGTGACCACGGGCGAGCTGGACGACCGCATCCGCGAGTTCACCCTCGACCACGGCGCCCTGCCTGCCTGCCTCGGCTACAAGGGCTATGAGAAAACCATCTGCACCTCGATCAACCACGTCGTCTGCCACGGCATTCCCGGCGACAAGGTTCTGAAAGACGGCGACATCGTCAACATCGACCACACCGTCATCGTCGACGGCTGGCATGGCGATTCCAGCCGCATGTACGGGGTTGGCGAGATCAACGCCCGTGCGAAGAAGCTGATCGACGTCACCTATGACTCGCTCGAGGCCGGTCTGGCCATGATCAAGCCGGGCAACACCTTCGGCGACATCGGCTACGCCATCCAGCAGGTGGTCGAGGCCAACCGGATGTCGGTGGTGCGCGACTTCTGCGGCCACGGCATCGGCCGCCTGTTCCACGACAGCCCCAATGTCCTGCACTACGGCCGCCGCGGCGAGGGCGCGACGCTCAAGCCCGGCATGTTCTTCACCGTCGAGCCGATGGTGAACCTGGGCAAGCCGCACGTGAAGGTCCTGTCCGACGGCTGGACCGCCGTGACCCGCGACAAGTCCCTGTCGGCCCAGTGCGAACACAGCTGCGGCGTGACCGAGACCGGCGTCGAGCTGTTCAGCGCCAGCCCGGCGGGGATCTTCCGGCCGAAATTCGTCTGACTCCGACCGCTTGACCACGGCTCCCGGCGGCGCATGATCGCGCCGCAGACGGAGCCTCGACGCATGTCCACGCCCCCGGAATCCCCATTCCATGCCGGCGATAGCTGGCGGTGGTGGGAGAGCCGTCGGCTTCGCTACAACATCGGTCTGGGCATTGCGGGTGCCCTGGCCTGGGCCCTGTTTGCGATTGAGGCCTCGCTGCTCACCGACTGGTTCAGCCTTTCCCTCGCCGCCACCCTTGCCCAAGGGCTCGCATGGCTGGTCATCATGGGCGTCGCCAATCTGGCGTTCTTCCTCGGCCCCGTCAGCGAGCGGATCTTCAAGCCGGATGACCCCGACGCCTATCGCCGCCGCATCTACGGCCTCGGGTTCTGGTTCTCCATCGCCGTGCCCTTCCTGTTTCCCGCCGTGACCCTGATCGCGATTCTGGGGAGCCTCGGATATTGAAGCGGGGCGCGTTCCCGCTGGACGTTCGCCTTCTGTTCTGACAACATCCGATGGTTGTGCCGGAGGCCGTCATGTCCAGCGTGCTGCCCTTTCCGATCCCGCCATCCCGGGCGCCTGAAGCAGCCCCGAAGGCCCTCCGCGCCCGCAAGCCCCACCATACGGGCCACCGCGAACGGCTCCGCGACCGCGCCCGCGGGGCCGGCCTTCCTCACCTGCCCGACTATGAACTGCTCGAACTGTTCCTGTTCCGCAGCCAGCCACAGGGCGACGTCAAACCCATCGCCAAGGCCCTGCTGGCCCGGTTCGGCTCCCTGGCCGCGGTGCTCGCCGCCCCGGTCGAGGACCTGAGCACGGTCAAGGCCGAGGATTCGAAGGGCCGAACGAAGGGTGTTGGTACCGAGACCGCCCTCGACCTCGCCGCCCTGCACGAGGTCGCGCGCCGGGTCATCAAGGAAGAGGCGAACAAGCGCACCGTCATCTCCTCCTGGACCGCCCTGGTCGCCTATGTCCGCCTGTCGCTGCAGCATGAGGCGCGCGAGCAGTTCCGTGTGCTTTACCTCGACAACCGCAACCAGTTGATCCTCGACGAGATCCAGAACCGCGGCACCATCGACCACGCTCCGGTCTATCCGCGCGAGGTGGTGCGCCGAGCGCTGGAGCTGTCGGCCAGGTCGATGATCATCGTCCACAACCACCCGTCCGGCGACCCGACCCCGTCCCGGCCGGACATCCACATGACCCGCCAGATCGTCGAGGCCGCCCGCGCGCTGGACCTCAGCGTCCACGACCACCTGATCGTCGGTCGCGACGGCGTGGCCAGTTTCAAACAGCTGGGCCTGTTGTGACCCCGTTTCGCGAGATCAGAACCTGAACCGGTCCTTTAGCGCCAGACACATCCAGTCGAGCGACCGGGGTGCCAGTGAGCAGTCCTGTTCGGTGATCCCCCGGCACAGCTGATGGCGGTTGCCCGTGACCAGGTTGCAGTTGGGCGTGATCAGAGCCTGACAGAGGTTGTAGTTGTCGCCTTCAATCAGCCCGCACTGCCGGTCCACGATTCCCTTGCAGAACCAGAATTCCTCGGAATCGGAGGTTAGCCCGCAGCTTCCCTCCTCAAGCGCCTTGCACAGCCAGTACTGGGTCTGGTTCGCAAGGCCGCACACGGACCCGGCCTGGACGAGTGCGGGGCCACCCGCGCTGCCTGAGGCCGCGTTTGCCGGTGCCGACGCGAGCGCAAGGGCGAAAACGACGGAAAGCAATCGACTCATGGTCATGTTTCATCCCCCCGCGCCGGGCTGGTCCGACAGCGCACCGCGGACCCTGCACGGGAACTGCTTCGGTGCAAATCGGCGATTCCTGACGGGGGAGTCAGCCTCTTTTGAACGGACGCACTCACGGGTACGCTCGAGCTCGTGAAACTGGCGTACGGTGTCTGATCCCATGGAATCCCGACTGTATGCCGTGTCCCGGCGGGCCCTGATGGCCGCCGCCCCTGTCGCGGCGCTCGCGAGCTCCGTCCGGGCACAGGCCGCGGCCCCCGCCGTCATGGTCTCGACCTGGGACTTCGGCGCGGCCGCCAATGCCGCCGGGATCGCGGCGCGGGCCAGCGGCGGCTCGGCCCTGGACATGGTCGAGGCCGGCGGCCGGGTGGCCGAGGCGGACGAGAGCAATTCTTCGGTCGGCTACGGCGGCCTGCCCGACCGCGACGGGCGGGTGACGCTGGACGCCTGCGTCATGACCTGGGCCGGAGACATCGGCGCGGTCTGCGCGCTGGAGGACGTCGTCCACGCCGTCTCGGTCGCCCGCCGGGTGATGGAGCGGACGCCCCACACCATGCTGGTCGGCGAGGGCGCCCGGACCTTCGCCCTCGAACAGGGGTTCGAGGCGCAGACCCTGCTGACCCCCCGCGCCGAGGCGGCGTGGCGCGACTGGCTGAAGACCGCCAACTACGCCCCGCGCCCCAACAGCGAGAACGCCGACTGGCGCTCCCAAGGACCGTCGATGCCCGGCGGCCCCGGCAACCACGACACCATCGGCCTGCTGGCGATCGGCACAGACCAGCGCATGGCCGGGGCCTGCACCACCTCGGGGATGGCCTTCAAGATGCGCGGCCGGGTGGGCGACAGCCCGATCATCGGCGCGGGCCTGTTTGTCGATGACGAGGTCGGCGGGGCGACCGCCACCGGCGTCGGCGAGGACGTCGTCCGCGTCGCCGGGGCCCATTCGGTGGTCGAAGCCATGCGCCACGGCCTCGACCCGACCGCCGCCTGCCGCAGCGTGATCGAGCGGCTGGCCCGGCTGCGCGGGACGAAGGTGGCGGCGTCCCAGGTCGCCCTGCTGGCGCTGGACAAACAGGGCCGCGCAGGTGCCTTCGCCCTCCAGCCCGGCTTCACCTTCGCCGTCACCGACGCCGCTGGCCAGACCCGCATCGAGCGCGCAGGAGCCCTGTTCGCATGACCATCCTGATCACCGACCGCCTGACCCTGACGCCGGTCGCCCCGGGCGATCTCGATGACCTCGTCGCCCTCTGGGGTGACCCGGTCTTCGCCACATCGATCTTCCCCTCACCGCTGAGTTCCGAGGATGTCTGGTTCCGCCTCCTGCGGGACATCGGCCACTGGGAGGTCAAGGGATACGGCAACTGGGCCATTCGCGAGACAGACACAGGCGATTACGTCGGCAGCGTCGGAGTTCTGGACTACCACCGGATCATGACCCCCGCCTTCGATGCGCCCGAGCTGGGCTGGGGCGTGGCACCGCGATTCCAGGGCAAGGGGCTGGCGTTCGAGGCTGTATCCGCCGCCCTGGCCTGGTGTGACGACACCCTGAACGCCCCGCGCACCGTCTGCATGATCTCGCCCGACAACGCCCCGTCTCACGCCCTGGCGAAGCGGGCCGGCTACGCCCCCTATGTCGAGACGACCTACAAGGGATCGCCGGTTGTCCTGCTGGAGCGCATCAGCCGATAGGCGACCGAGGTGCGGCCCGGGAGACGAAACGGCTTGCCCACGCGGTGAGGCCCCGCGCGATGTAGCCCCCCATTAAGGTTTACGCGCCATCATGCCCGGCGAGTCCGGAGACCGCCTGTTCCATGCCCATGCCTGTCGAAACGCTTCGCGGCTATCTGACCGAAGCCTTTCCCGACGCCGAGATCGTCATCGACGATCTGGCCGGCGACGGCGACCACTATCGCGCGCGCATCGTGGCCACGGCCTTTGCCGGCCTGCCGCGCGTCCGCCAGCACCAGCTCGTCTATGCCGCCCTGAAGGGCAAGATGGGCGGCGAACTGCATGCGCTGGCCCTTGAGACCTCCGCCCCGCCCCCTTCGTCGTCGCAGGGAAACTGACCCGATGCGCTACCGTCCCTTTGGCCTGGCCGGACAGGCCGTTTCCTGCCTGACCCTCAGCCTCGGCGCCCGCGACATCGCCGGCGGTCCGGAGGCGGGCCGCGGCCTGATCTATTCGGCGCTGGAAGCAGGCATCAACTCCTACCGTCTTGAAAACGCAGACCCCGTGCTGGCCGAGGTCCTCGGCCAGGCGTTGATGCATGTCGATCGCAAGCTGGTGCAGGTCTCCCTGACCCTCGGTGCCGGTGACGGCCGCCGTGGCTCGGATCGCGACTTCTCCGCCCAGGGCATCACCTCGGCGATCGACAAGGCCCTGCACGCCTCCGGCCTGGGGTATTTCGACCTGGCCATCCTCGACGAGCCGGGCGACCACGAACTGCCGCAGTCGACCCTCAATGCCCTCAAGGCCCTGCGCGCGACCGAGCGGGTGCGCCTGCTGGGCATCTCCGGCGACGGTGAGGTCATGGACACCTATGTCTCGACCGGCGCCTTCGACGTCCTGGCCACGCCGTTCCACGTCAACGCCAGCTGGCAGGTTCGCTCGCGCCTGCGCGCGGCGCGCGAGGGCGACATGGCCATCTTCGTCTATGACTATTTCCCCGACAGCCTGAACACGGCCAAAAAAGCCGCGACCGTCCAGGTGCAGAAGAAGGGCTTCTTCGGCTTCGGCGGCGGGCCCAAGCCCGTGGAGAGCCCCCTGGCCCATGCCGGGAACTTCGCCTTCCTGCACCGCACCAACAACTGGTCGGCCGAGGCCATCTGCCTGGCCTACGCCCTGACCGACTCCTCGGTGTCCAGCGTGATGATCGAGGCCAGCGAAGTCGAGCGGCTCAACACCCTGTCCCTGGTGCCGGACCGCGACATGCCGCCCGGCCTGGCGGCGCAGATCGAAATGGCCCGGGTCGCGGGTGCCAAGGCGGCTTGACGCCCTTGACCGGCGCGCGCCCGGTCCATACCTGACGCCCTTCACTGAAAGGCCAGCGTCCGTGATCGATCAAGCCGACCCCATCCACGCCTTCATCGCCGACACGCTCAACCAGCATGCCGTGGTCCTGTTCATGAAGGGCTCGCCGGACGCGCCGCGTTGCGGCTTCTCCTCGCTGGCCGTCCAGATCCTCGACCACATCGGCGCCGATTTCGTGGGTGTCGACGTGCTGCAGGACGAGGGCCTGCGCGACGGCATCAAGACCTTCAGCGACTGGCCGACCATTCCGCAGCTCTATGTGAAGGGCGAATTCGTCGGCGGCTCCGACATCGTGCGCGAGATGTTCAATGCCGGCGAACTCCAGGCCCTGATGGCCGAAAAGGGCGTTCCGCTCGGCGAGCAAGCCGAGGCCTGATGGCACGCGCGGTCCTCGAACCCCGCGTCGACCGCGAGATCTTCGTCGTTCCGCTCGAGGTTCGCCCGGAGCACATCGACGAGAACGGCCACGTCAACAATGTCGTCTACGTCGGCTGGCTGCAGGACGCCGGCACGGCCCACTGGAACGCCCGCTTCGACGAGGACACCCGCGCCCGCTGGTCCTGGGTCGGCACCCGGCACGAGATCGACTATTTCCGCCCGCTGATGCCGGACTCGGTCGGCGTCGTGGCCCGCACCTGGGTGGGCGACCCGCACGGGCCGCGCTTCAACCGCTATGTCCGGATCGAGGACGGCGACGGCCGGGTCTGCGCCCAGGGCGTCACCGAATGGGTGCTGGTCGACGCCAAGACCATGCGACCGCACCGCATCCCGGCGGACATGCTCCCGACCTTCGAACGGCGCTAGTCAGCCACCGCCCTGCCGGCGGGCCCAGTCACCCAACATCGGATACCAGGGCCGATCGGGCTCGCGTTCGCACTGGTCGGCCAGCGCCGGAAACTCGGCCTCCAGTCGCTGGCGCTGGGTCACGGCCGCCCTGGCCGTGTCACGGTTCGGGGCCGCCGGCACCCCTGCCACCAACAGGATGCCGCTGGACATGTTGAACAGCGCCATGTCCTTCAGGGGCCGCTCCGGCCAGGTCTGCTGGAACCAGCGCACCTGTCGCGCCATCGCCGCGCAGGTCAGGGCTTCATCGGCCCCCTGGAAGCCCACAGTGACCCGATACCGTGTCGCCTCGGCCGGGGCGCGAAAGCCGGCCTCCGCGACCAGCCGCGTCGCCTCGGCGTCCAGCAGGTCCGAACGTGAGGATTCGACCACCGTAACAGGCCCCTTCGATCCATCGGGCTGAACGACGACTTCGACCGTCACGTCCCCCGTGTGGCCGAGGGCTTCCGCCTCGGGGGCCCGCCGTTCGATCGGTCCGG